>NZ_JAOWCH010000071.1:0-98334 GCF_030337065.1 Citrobacter sp. Cb004
CCGCTTCACGCCCTGAGACATTCGACAAGCTTTTTTATGGCTTCAGTAAGGGCGACTTTCGCGCTTCCAGTGCCAGCAAATACTTCGCTTCATCGTACTGGGTCTTGGTCTTCCAGCAGCGGTAAATGATCCTTATCCATTTGAAGGCCAGAGCCCGGATTGCAGACTGGTGAGATTTTCCTTTTTCTCGCAGTCCCCGATAATAAAGTCTGGCCCAGTATGATGAGTTAACCGTCTTGGCAGCCCATTCAACAAAGGTTTGCCGGACGAACTTGGCACACTGCCATCGCCAGTGAACCCAGGATTTCTGGCCACTTCGTTCTGTCACCGGTGCAATACCTGCGTAGTTTTGAATTTCTTCAGCGCTGTTAAACCGGTCACGGTTATCACCAAGTGCAGCAAGCATTCGTGGTCCCAAACACGGCCCCATGCCCGGAAGTGATTTGAACAGCCCCGAATCTGGCAATGTGTCAAACAGCGTTTCGATTCGTTCGTCATAGGTTTTGATGATTTCACTCACGACTTTAATTTGTGTCGCCAGTGCTGTTGCCATCAAAGCATTAGCCTCTATAACACTCGGGTCTGTCGTCAACGGAATGGCGTTATCAATACTCACAACACGCTGCTCGGTAAGGGCCATTGCGCGGCCACCTTTGGCATTGAGAAAGTTGCGGATCGTGTCTCGCCTGGCTCGTTTTAGTTGTTGCAGACTGGGCCATCGCATAATCAGTTCACACAATAGCAAGCTACCCCGATGTGAGAACCACTCCAGGGGCTGAGGATAATACTGTTTGAGTGTGTTGATTAGCCGGTTCACAAAACGGCGCTTATCTTCAACCAACTGACGACGCTGCTCAACCAGTTGCTGGAGTAACCGGATATCGGCATTGTCGGGTTCAATGGCTTTTATCTTTTGGGGATAACGCAGCATTAACTCTAATGCCAGCTCGGCATCCTGCGGGTCATCTTTAGCACCGCTGGGCGAGAAGGCTTGCCGGTAACGAGCCAGAGACAAAGCGTGGACGGGGAAAACGGTGATAAATGGATATTTCTGAAGAGCATACACCACGGGACCTTTCTTCAGCTCAACGGCGATAGCGATCCTGCCTTTTACCTTCTGGTGTAACTCGGTAAGCCAGACATCAAGCGCTTCCGGCGTATGTTCAATCACATGGAATGTGCGTTCACCGTTTTTAAACTGAACACAGACATCGTGCTTTTTATCTGCCCAGTCCAGACCAACGTGCGCAGCAAATTGATTAGTCTCAGTCATCACCAACTCCTTTTTATCGGGGATTGGTATGCATTCCACGCTCTTCGAAAGAAATATAGCCAGCAGTTATCTGCATGCCCTGAGTATTCGTTAGCGAACGTGGAGCACCTACTGGCTCGAAAGAAAAGCGGCGATCATCGCATGATTCTCGCTCAATATTCGTAACCAGTAAGCGCATACCCTGAATCACTTCAAAGTGTAATTCTCAGGGTGCGAATGACTATAGATCGCTCATAGCAGACATGAATACTCTGCTGATTGGCCACTCCGTGCCTGAACGGGCGAGGTACACCATCTACTCAAACGGACAAGTTTATGGATCACTACAGTATTTGAGATAGAGCAGTTTTTATTGACCCCCTCAGTAATCAGACGCTAAATATCCCGCCACACTTACATTTAGTATGCCGTAGAGGGTGTTATTTTGAAGTCGCTAGGCATGTTGGAACCATGCGAGGTACTGTGGTTCTACTTTATGGTTCCTTTTTGGAACCCATAACGAAATTAATTTAAACAGAAACATTAAATATCAATACACTATGATTAAAAGTACAGGGACGCCAGCCCACCAAAATTCTCCATCGGTGATTACCAGAGTCATCCGATGAAGTCCTAAGAGCCCGCACGGCGCAAGCCCTGCGGGCTTTTTTGTGCCCTCAATTTGTCCCGCGAAGTCCGAAGAGAACTAATTAAATCCGAACCTTTTAGGCCCATTGATAGGCCCAACGAAAAGCTCTATTGTTTTCGTTGGGCCTAAACGCATGGATACTTACACATACTTAATATGTCCATGCTTAATAACGACAACCACTTATTATTTAACCTAACATTAAATGCGGCTTTTTGACCCACCACAAAATTACCGTATTGATCGCTCACAGCTGCACAAAATGGATAAATACCGTCATCAGCACTTACAGTTTTTTCCTAAAGCCAGCGCTTCGTTCGTGTGCCATGCTTAATCATGCTAATAACTTATAACGCTAAGCGAGGATATTATGAAAAAGACAATTATCGCATTATCTGCAATTCTGCTGGCTTCTCCCGTTATTGCCGCGACGACACACGCAACTGATAATGATGTAGCCGCCGCGCACGAAAATGCCAATACCGCAAAAGAAAAACTGCATCAGGCACAGAATCAGGGCGAAGAGCAAAAATTAAAAGCAAAACATGCTGCTGAAGGTAAACAAGATGACCTGAGCAGTAAAGTGAGTGAAGGCTCACAAAAAGCCTGGAATACAACCAAAGAAGGTACTGAAAAAGGTTGGAATGCAACAAAAGAAGGTACCGAGAAAGGCTGGAATAAGACCAAAGAAGGTGCTGCCTCCGTTGAGAAAAAAGTCAGCGAGTAATCTTCCAGCCATTCAATAATAAAAAGCCGCTTTCGCGGTTTTTTATTATTAGCAATCCTTATAATAAACGTAGAAACGCATTAAAGGGTATTGGTTTACTGAACAGATACCCCTGCCCAAAGCTAACGTTAATCCGTCGCAGCCTCTCCATCTGTTCTTCACTTTCTATTCCTTCCGCCACCAGTGGGATCCTGGCCAGTTCAGACAGGTGAACAATATTGCTGATGATAGTATCACTCACGCCGCCTTTACCCAGTGAGTCGATAAACATCTTATCAACTTTCAAGAACCGCGGCGAAATGCGTTGCAGCGCAGCATAGTTAGAATATCCGGTCCCAAAGTCATCCAGGGCTAGCGCAGCGCCTGCCTCTTTCAAGCGCCTCAGAACACTTTCACGGATCAGATTCTGCTGCCGTTCGGTGATTTCCAGCATTACGCCAATATGAAACAAGTTCATCCGCTGAATAAAGGCGATAGTGGCATCGGTAAATTCATGATCCTCCAGTGAAAGTGGAGGTACGTTAATACCGATATGAAATGGTATATCACACTGAGCCCTAAGGCACCGCATATCAACCTCTACCTGCGTCAACAATTTCAGCGTCAGCGCATTGATCAAGCCGCTATGTTCAGCCGTGTGGATAAATTCGTTAGGGGGAATAATTCCCTGCTCAGGGTGATTCCAGCGAACAAGGACTTCAGCCCCGACGATTTTTCCGCAAGCGAGTTCAACGACGGGCTGATAAAACGGAATAAATTCATCATTATTAATCGCACGCTGCAGTATTTTTATCGGTGATATCCGCTGCGCCCGGCGTAAGTGGAAATATAACAGCAAAGACAGAACCACAAATAAAATAAGAAGATAATGATTATCCCGCACATAATCCGCAATGCCATCCTGTGAATCCGTCACAATCCAGAAAGGATAGTTTTGCGAGGCCATCTGCACGAAAGGATGTTTTTCTGGATACAATAAAAAATGCACATCAATTTTTTCTTTACGGGCAAAATCCATAAGAATTTTTTCGATCGCCGCTTTATATACTGCAACAGCCACCACCTGCCCCTGAAACGGAAAATAGATTATATACATCTCCGTGTTCAGCCGATAAATCTGTTCAATCATCAGTGAGTGTGTAGTCGTTCCATTGGAAATAATCCCCGGCAATTCTCGGCCTTCAAGAGAAGAGCAGTTCCACTCACCGTTCCTGATGATACTGACTGAACGAATCTTCTCGCCAGACGCCGTAAGAAGACGCAATTTTCGTAGCAGATCGTCAGTGCAATTCTCTTGTATATGTGCGCTGGCTAACACAGCCAGTGTATTTACGTCGTCAAATATCGTATCGATTTCTTCGACCAGGCTATTTATCGCGTGTTCTCTGACAAGTTGTCCCTCTCTATCCCATTGCTGCCATGACGTCAGCACACCGGCCAGAAGAAAAAGCAACACCAGCATGATGGGTGTGATTTTCTTGGTTACAGACATGATTAACTCGTGTTGTTGAACAGAGCGCCCCGAAGGACGCTTTTTTGAGATTATTTCAGGAGGAAATGGCCAGACTGACATGCGCCAGTCTGGCTGAACTTGCCCGGTAGAATCAGCTTAGAAGTTCCATTTCACACCTACCATCGCAGCGCTGTCGTTATACCCTTTGTCGCCAGCCTGAACCCCGATATTGCCCCACAGATTAAGACGAGGACTCACCTGTCCCTCCACACCCACTTTTACCTCGGCTATATTTTTCGCTCCATCCTGGCGCACATTCACGCCATCCATGGTCGTACTGAAATCGCGTGAATTGTGCAGCCAGTTCAGCTCGGCAAACGGCTGGAATTCACGCTCTTTAGCGTTATCCATCTGGTGATGGCTCTTAATCCAGGTTTTCAGGCCCAGTCTGGTCTGCACATTACCATTACCGTTGCTGGTGATACGGGTACCGTTACTTTCACGATGGTCGTTCGCCTTCACCCCCATCCAGACTGCCTGCGCCTGAGGTTGTATGTACCATTCGTTCAGCGTTCCGTGACTGCCGGCAAACTCGCCCATTTTTTGGGCATATCCCATTTCCAGCGAAGCGGTAACCCCTTTCGATTTGTACGATTCGCCTTGCAGGTCATCGCCTTTAACATTGTTATCAAACCAGCTGTACTGAGCCCAGCTGTCCAGCCAGGCGCCGTTATGCGACGCATCATTGGCATACCACGTGGCATAAACGCCGGTGCTGTAGCCATTCACTGAGCCTTTTGAACGATAGCCCGTGCGTGAAGACTGGGTATTGCTGTGATCGTTACCGTAGCCCGCCATCACGCCAAGGTGCCAGCGATCAAGCCCACTCTGGCTCCATTGCGCAATGTCGCCCCCCAGTTGCAATACGTAACGGTTGCTCTGGGTTTTCAACTGGCCGCTACCGTCACGCCAGTTGTTGTGCCCACCGACGTGGCGCATCCACATGCTGGTGACTTTCTGCTCGCCGGTCAGGGCATCGATATACTGCGTTTCGCCCAGACGATCGTGCAAACGGGTGACGAACATGTTGTTGGCTGCCGCCAGGTTAGCCGTGTAGCTGCCGCCTTCCGGACGCAGATCTTTATCGGGATCCGGATCCGGGTTTGGCTGCGGATCGGGGTTGGTTTTACCGCTGGTCAGATACCAGTTGCCGCTGTTTTCATCCTGACCACGTCCAAGGCTGTAGTCATATGCCCCCGCCACAATACGGCCAGCCTGAATAAACTCACCGTCCGATACGCCATCAACATGGATAACTTCGATACCATCAATCGTTGCAGCACCTTTCCCACCGGCGTTAGTGACGCTGACAGAAGTAGTGCCACTGGTATCGCCTTTCACCACCAGCTTATCCGTAACGGAATTGTCATCCCCCAGCGCAGTGTTTAAGGAAAGATGACCATCATTACCCGTGTAATTGCCATTGACCACCAGTTGATTACCGGCCTGCTGACCATTCACACCGGTTGCGAGGATACCGCTGTTAACCAGGTTTCCCTCTACAGTGAACAGGAGGTTGTCACCGGTCCCGGTACCCATCTGCAGCACACCGGCGTTATTCACATTACCTGCGACGCCCCCTACGCCCGAGAGCATCCCCGCCGTAGCTATGTTGACCTCGGTACTGGCAAGCGTGACGGGAGATGTGCCGTCCCCCAGAACCAGGCCGCCCTGCTCAATATCCGTTTTCCCCGTCCAGGCGGCGTTATCACCGACGGTAATGGATCCGGCTCCCAGCTTGGTCACGTCGCCGCTACCATAAACGTCGTTATTAAGCTGCCAGTCGGTATGACTGTCCAGCACCAGCGAACCGCTATTGCGCACCTCTGCGCTGCCCAGATTTTCTGCGGTGAACGCGGTGAGCCGGGAATCCGCATCAATAGCAAATTGTCCCGAAAAGGCACTATTGTTGCCCACCAGCGCGACATCGCTTTCGGTAAGTTCAATCCGTCCGGCATCGCTGATGCTGTTGTAAAGTACACCTGCCGCCTTATTCATCGTCAGCGTTCCCGCCGCCACAATATCGCCCGTGCCGAGACCCAGCGTCGTGTTCATCAGCACGCGTGCGCCTTCTGCAATGGTCGTTTTTGCCGTCAGCGTGCTGTTTTCACCGGTGATGGTCAGCGTATCGCTATTGATGTTTAGCGTGCCGCTTCCGGTCAATATTCCATCGGCTGTTCCGCCCTGCTCCAGGGTCAGGCTACCGCCATTGATGTTCAGCAGTGAGTCAGCCCCCGCCGTCAGCTTACCGACAGTCTGGCTATGACCATTCATGTCAAAACCGGTATCGGCGGCCAGACGTAGTTCACCGGTCTGTCCCAGAACATTATCGTTTTTCATCAGCAGGTTGCCGCTGCGCACATCGGTGATACCGGTGTAATCGTTATCCATATTCGACAGCGATACCGTCTGGCCTTTGGCGCTGTCAAACGCCAGATCGCCACTGCCAGTCACGCGAGCGCTCAGATCTGCGGCATTACCGGTTTTTCCGTTCGCATCCAGGACCAGTGCATTGTCTCCGGATGCGAGCAGTTCGACTTGTGTCAGACCATAGCTAATGTACAGTCCATCATCGTTATCCCCTCCGGTGAGGCGATAATCATAGGTTCCATTCGCAACAATCTCGCCATTTTGGCTGATACCGGCTTCAACCCCATCGCTGATGATATTGCCATTGCTATCGGTCAGCGTCAGATTGCCCGCACCGCCGGTGACGGAAGAATCAGATGTTGCCAGTTGAATCAGGGACTGCGCATCGTCCTGCTCAAGAAGAGATAGCGTGGTATCAGCCAGCGGACGATCGTTCGTAATCGTGCCGGTATCAACCTGCACGGTTCCGCGTCCGGAGAGATCCATCGCGCCAGCATGAATTGTTCCTTCGGAACTGCTCTGCCCCGGCGTCACCCCGTCAAAGCTGACGGTGCCGCCGTTAAACGCCAGGCCTCCGATATTTTGCTCACCGGACCCCACGTGGGTGACGTTCCCCTCGCCTACATTTAATGTTGCCTGGCTCAGCGCCTGAGTATTTAATCCAGCCAGCTCAAAGGTGCTGTTCGTTAGCGCCAGCGTACCGTTGAATCCATCTGCCGCATTGTTGCTGGTAAAATCAAACGCATTACCGCTGGCATCAACGGCGACAGTTCCGGTTCCCGCCAGATGGCTATTAAAAGCCAGCGCAGCGTCAGAATTCAGCGACAAGGTGCTGGTCGTATCAATGTTGTAACCCGTACCGGTCGCATCGTTTTGGTTATCACCCAACGCAAAATCAACATTATTAACGGTAAATACTGAACCAGCAGTCAGATCGATATGCTCCATGCCGGTAATAGCATCAGCGTGATTGAGGATGTACTGTGCGTTATTCAACTGAAGTGTATCCTCCCCATCACCACCATTGAGGCTGGTAAACAGTGAGGTTTCTGTCTCTTTGACATCTTTCAGTAGGTACAGATCGTTACCACTGCCCGTCTTGATGTCGGTTGCGGTACTGCCAGACTCCAGCGTAACGGTGTTATCACCGCTCATCAGGTTAACCTGACCAACAATGCTGGCTCCCGCCGCGTTAGTAAACGCGATGCCTGCCCCCGAGAGCATTTCTACCGCTTTTTGCGACGCATCCAGCGCTTTAATAACGCCTTTATTGATAAACGTTTCCAGGGAACCGTTATCAACATTCACCACCGCGTGGCTGGTCGATTTCGATGTCAACTCACCAGCCTGTTCAACATTTTTGGTCGTGCCACCGACAATCAACGCTTCACCACCGTTAACGTCGAGTACGTTAACGCTGACGCCCGTTTTCAGGTCGGTTGACGCATTGGTGACGATCCCTTTACCCGCAGCCTGCTCAACATTGATAACCAGATCGCGCGAGTCAGACATATCCAGCGTTTGATTCGTTTCGCTGCCGTCGATATTTTCAAACAGGATCCCCGTACCGCTCCCCGTTACATTAATCGTTCCGGAGTTGGTCTGCGCCAGGGATGCTCCGGTATGAATACCGATTCCATTCCCCACACTGATAGTTGTATCTTTTAGCTGGATACCCGCAATGTTGGCGACGTTTTCAATCGCGCTTCCTTTACCCGTACTGTCCATCGTGATGATGGCTCCATCGACCAGCAGACCTTTCGCACCGGCGGCCAACAAGATACCGTGCGCGTCTCCCGATGCTTTGGTTTCTCCCGAACCCGTCAAACTTAATGACGCATCATTGCCCACGAGATAGGCTGCGGTGCCATCCGTCGCGGTAACCGTCGCATTGTTGTTCACAACGGAATCAGCGCCTTCGATGCTGACCGCCACGCCATTAACCTTGATGTCGCCGTCGTTATTCAACGTACCACCGGAAACCAGCACGCCTGTGCTGCCCGCCTGGTCAAAGTCGATGCTGCCTTTATGGTTGAGCGTACCGCCGTTGCGGGCGATGTAGCCGAAAGCACCATCCGCCGTATTACTGGTATTCAGCGTGGCGTAACTGGTCAGGATTGAGTCACCTTTCTGATTCTCATCGACATTCCCGGACAAGTCATAATAATTACCGTCCACAATCCCGGCGGTGGTGTCTTTACCGGAAAGTTTCACGATCACCGCGTCTTTGGTGATAACCCCATCCGCTCCGCCTTCAACCCGAATCCCGGTCGCGCCGTCCCCCGTGATACTCAGCGATTGCGAGCCGGAATCAAAATGGCTCCCCGTCCCGGTCACCTGCAGAATAGTGCTGTCGGTGCCTGATGCCGTCATTGTCGTACCAGACGACCCGCTGCCATCAAAAGTCGCACCACCTTCTATGCGATATAATGTTGACCCTTCAGTCGAGACATCTTGCGTATTGGTAGAGGAGGCGTTTACTTTTGAACCTTCACCATAAATAAAATAGCCAATCTGGTTTTTGCCACTGGTAAATGAGACTTTGCCCGTATCGGTAATATCGATAACGCCGCCGTCACGAACGTGCAGACCAATGGCGTTATCAGCAGCAAGATTCACACTCCCACTCATCGTGAGTTGAGACCCCGTCCCCTCGACCCAGGCACCAATATTTTTTAATGTATTATCCGTGGTACTACCATTGGTGATATTTATCGTACCCGAGTGAAGCGCCTGACTCCCTCCCTGCAGTTCAATACCGCTGGCGCTGTACCCATTGAGGTTAATCGTGCCGCTGTTTACCAGCCCTTTTGCACCGTTAATCCCCATCAGGCCAATATTTTGCGCTGAGCCGATGCCATTGATGTCAATGACGCCGTCCTGGGTAACGTTGATTGCACCAGGAGACGCACTGCCGTTTGCCTGAATGGCAACAGCATTCTCGACTTTTTCTCCGATCGTGATGTTCCCGGTGTTATTGATGGTTCCACTCTTCACAAACATACCAATGGCTGGAAGAGTGACCTGGACTTCACTGGTCGCCTCATCTTTTACCGCTTGTGCAGTTCGTCCGATGTAGAGCGTCCCGTTATTAGTAGCCACTGCATTACGTTGAACAAACACACCGTAGGTATAGACACCATCGGAAGATTTCGCAGGCTCACCTCCGGTGGCAATATTCATTACTCCGTTATTAATAAAGGTCGCCGTGTCATTCATCAGCACGCCATAGGCGTTATAGATATCCTGATGCGAGGCAAGGTTGATGACGCCGTCGTTCTGTACCTTTGTCGTCCCGGTCGCGAGAATCCCGGTATGGGCGCCAACCCACGCATTTTTCACATCAAGACTGGTACCCGCATCAATAACTCCATTGTTATTTACGATGCTATCACGCGCTGAAACGACATAATCACCACCGGCTGCACCGGCGGCAACCCCCAGTGTGCCGTTGTTATTGAGGGTGGCTCCGTCGGTCAGCGTCACCACGGAGGTATCGCTAAAAACCGCCTGAATATTGGCATCAGCAGAAATATTGACGACAGAGCGCGCACCGGAAGCTTTAATAAAACTGTTCACATCACGATTCGCAGCCTGCAACACCGCATCGCCATCCGGGATATTGGTGTCGAAGTGAATGTTTTTCTGTTCCGTGGTATAGGCTTTATGAAGCTCAGCTTCGTAGTCCGTGGGCGAAAGTTGCCCAGCCTCTACGGCTTTCACCAGAGCATCATTGTAGTTTTTTAAATCATCAAGATTATTAACCGTATACTCGCCAAGCGCGCTGGAGAAGGTGCCGTTATAGGTTGCGGTATCAAAGTTATAATCTTTACCGGTATTTTTCGCGACATTACCAACGCTACCGCTTTGCACGATGGTTTTGGCGTTGTAATTCAGTACCGCGTCTTTGGTGTCACTGGCGCTGCTCTCAACGTTATAAACTCCAGAGACCTTGGTGACAGCATTGAAGATATTTGCCGAGTTTGATGCCCAGTCGCTTCCCGTTGAACCAACATTCACATCAAGCGTGCCGCCTGATGTCACTGTCGCCAGCTTCATATTCACATACTGCCCATCACCGACGCTGACCCCCAGATAAGTCGTCAGATCGCCAACGCTGGTAGAGGCAAAATTATCGCTGTCATACACCTGGACTGTACGCGAAGCCCCGGTGATGGGGTCAACGTATTGAATGCTGTGGGTACGACCACCTAAAGTCGTCTGCGTCAGATTTATATTTTCACTACCTGACGAAATATAACCATTATCCATTGCCTGCTGAATAGTCATCGTTTTAAAGCCCGATGCACCAGAGGCGATGCTGCCATATCCTTTAGTACCGGTGATAATATTCATGGTTTCACCGTCACCGACAACAAGTTGCCCTGCGCCATTAGCGTTAGTCGACGGTAAGTAATCAGGCAAGACGTAGTCAGCGGCAAAAGCATATATTGAATGCGTAGCCAGTACGGCACCTATTATACTTAGCGCAATTCTTGAAATATTAAATTTATGCGTTCCAGATTCAATGCGGGCAGAACTATTTGTTTCGACAGAAGCACCACAACGTTTTGCCAGTTCAGAAACAACAACCGCGCATGAGTGCGAAACACTCCATACCACTTTAAAAATCTTGTTCATCATTACCATTCCGAATAATTCCACGAATACCCTTCCTGGGAAAAATTCGTGGTCACATAGCATTATGGGATGCTCATAGTTACCCCGCGGTCAGATACCTCTTCTCTGGAGTTTTTTTCCGCTGAAACATTGAGCGATCTGTACATGACGAATGGTATTACCGCATCAACAACCAATCTATTTATACTGATAAATTTGCAATTTATAGATGTTTTATCTAAAAAGATAATTAATTATAGATTTAAATATCGACATCATTACAGGAACACATAAGCAACTGTTAATGAATTGCATAAACAATGTAATATGATGACCTAATTTTCTACACAATAAACAAACATTTCAAATTAAATAAAACGCATATTAATTTATTTCAGATCTCGTAAAAAAAACTTTATAATAACAGCTCTTAAACAACTAACAACTTATAAGAGAAATCTTATTGCATGGGTTATATTGAAAAAACATAACCCATTTGAGTTACTTAAATTATAACTGCGAGAAACAGGGGTTACATTCTGTCGAATACACACCTCGCGATAAGCAAGTTCCGCGGCCATCTGTACCGCCAGGGGTTGATTGTAATAAGTGAAAAATATCAAAGCCTTTCTAATTGTTGTTTAAGACGCTTGATACCATACTATTTTTAGATTATTTTACTTAAGTAACTTTTCGTTTACTCATTATAAAAATGCCACTTACTAAAGTTACTGACAATTTGTAAATCAACCAGAGACTCAGAACTACGCAGTTCTCAAACCGGCGAATGATTATAATGGTCTATCTGAAAATAGTAGCACTCTTATAATTTAATCCGAGTGAAGTAGGCATTTATACTTAAAATGAACAATTTCATAGCTTTTTATGCCAGAGGGGATATTTTACAATGCTCAAATGCCCCCTCCTCCTGCATCGGCCCTGACACCTCTCACGATACTGTAGTGAAGAAGAAATACCACTATGGTTTATAATTACGTAATACCCTGTTAATGATGAAAAAATGAAATATCTAATTAACAATGAAGTTACATTTAGGACTGATGATGGCGTTTTGGCGAGTCTGAGTCCGTCGGACAACTCACTCACCCTGTCTATTACCGCAAACAGGATCTTCACCTATCTCCTCGAGCAGGAAGGGAAAGTAGTCTCGAGAGAAGAGATGTTTACGAATGTCTGGGACAAAAATGGTCTGCAAGCCTCAAACAACTCATTAAGCCAGTATATTTCTTTGATTCGTAAAGGATTACAGGAGCTCGGTTGTGAACACGAGATTATTCAAACAGTACCACGGGTCGGCTTTTTCATCGCTGAAGGATTGGTAACCACCATAGAGGAATCGCCTTTGGTTTCCGCGGCGTCCCTCACTCCCGCAAAAGCCACGCCTTCCTTGTCAAAACGCGTAAAAATGATGCTGCTTGCAGCGGGGGGGGTCTCGTTATTCATGCTTCTTTACCCAGTCAACACATTGTTTAACAGCACTCAAAACAACCTTCCCGTCGTGCAGTTGTATAAACTTGGCAATATCGACCTCTGTCCGGTCTATACCGTTTTTGAAAGCTCACGAGAAGTGGCAACTGCGAAACTTGAAAAAGCCAAAAAAATGGCTGATTTACACCTGAAGTGTCTGGCTGGCGCATTGTTTATTTTCCAGCCTGACGATCTGTACGTCTACGGCGAAAAAGGTCGCATATTTTTATCCCGCTGTACTTTCAATAATGCAGAAAAAACAAAGTTTGCTGGATGCAAGGACCTTTATATCCATGAATACTAAATATAAAACCAAGATATTACTTGCAGGAGCGGCCGTTCTGGTCGCTGTCAGCGCCTTGTTAAGCGCGAATGGAATCAGCCTCATTTCAGTCAATCAGGGAATAAGCGTGCATTGCGTCTCCACACTTTCACTACCCGAACTGCCCGGGGGTGGGAAATACGATGGTAGCCTGATGATCCAGTTGCAAACAGATAACACTGGCGTCATTGATTTCTCAGGGATTATTACCACAACCCCACTGGCAGACAACCGCCCAGGACGTCGCCTTATCCTGCAACGCTCCGTCAGTTTTAATTATCGGATAAAAGATAAAGGCGTCGTTTTTCTGCAAGACGTGAAAATGAGTAAACACAGTCTGGATAACGTGTCGGATGAGATGTTTATCCATAATATCTATGACCCGTTCACACCCAGTAAGCGTGCGCAAATATATAAAATTGATAATGCCTACCTGTTAGGCAATACCTTTTCGCCAACGAACGTCTGCGTTAGTAAATCGTAGTAATGAGCCGTAATCCAGGATTGCCTACCCGCCAGGCTAAACCAGAGCTGGGCCACGGTAACGCATTGGACCTGACTCCACGTGTGGCGACAGTAAATCGCTTTCCCTGTCGCCACACACTTTCGCCCTCATCCAGCGACCAGATAAAATACAGTCCATTATTACCATAAGCTACAATAATATTAATTTTAGATAATCAACGGCACGTTTGCTGACAATAATGAGCAAAGGGTTATTATTGGTCTGTCTTTTTTTTAGCAGGAAAGTAAAATGAAAAAAACAAAAGGGTTGATAATTGTTGCCCTTGCTTTCACCCTGGCGTCATGTGCTTCAATTCCTGAGAATATCAAAGGTAATAATCAACCAGATATACAAAAAAACTTTATCTCCGTGCATAACCAACCGGGATTATATACCGGTCAGCAGGCCCGCTTTGGGGGTAAAGTCATCAATGTGATTAACAGCAAAACGGATACATTACTGGAAATCGCCGTTCTGCCACTGAACAACTATGCTAAACCGCAAATAGACGCAAGCTATCAGGGGCGTATTCTTGCCCAGCAGAAAGGTTTTCTCGATCCGGTAAACTACAGAAACCATTTCGTTACTATTTTGGGGACAATTCAAGGAGATGAACCAGGATTCATCAACAAAATCCCGTACAACTTTGTTAAAGTTGATTTACAAGGTATTCAAGTTTGGCATTTAACGGAGTCAGTCAACACCACCTATAATATGTGGGATTACGGCTATGGCGCGTTCTGGCCTGAACCCATGTGGGGCGCCCCCTACTACGCTAATACAGTAACTCAGGTAACTCCGGAGCTAGTGAAATAATCTCTGTAGTAAGATGGCGCGAATATAATCCGGAGTCGGGTACTGACAAACGCCCACCACATCACCCCGCGTTAGCCTTATTGCGCCATCCTGCTTTATGAGATCCTTCGCTTAGCACGCATTCTTCCTGTTACATATAATTTTACCCGCTAACACTTGAGCGAAAAAATGGGCTTTAGCCATCTCATGCCTGAGCATCTTTTGTTATTTACCGATAACTCTCCCACCCTGCCTGTAATAAAAGAACATTGGTGTTTACGATTTATTCAGGGATTACTATGAACAGAAAATGCTTACTGTTGATACCATTATTTTTTAGTAGCGTCATCATCACCGCCTGCGATAATAAACCTGCAGTAAAAACCACCGCGATGGAGCCCGAGGTCGGCGTTGTTACCTTAGCGCCCTCTTCCGTGAATATTAAAAGTGAACTTCCAGGTCGCGCGGTTTCATTCGAGATCGCCGAAATCCGCCCTCAGGTTGGTGGGATCATCATAAAACGCAACTTTATTGAAGGTGATAAAGTCAGCAAAGGAGAGTCACTGTATCAAATTGATCCTGCCCCGCTGCAGGCACGACTGGATTCAGCCAAAGGCGCGCTGGCAAAGGCACTGGCGACGGCCAATAATGTGCGTCTGACATTAAATCGGCAGTCAGCGTTAATAAAATCCAATTACGTCAGCCGCCAGGACTACGACACGACACGCTCACAGCTTAATGAAGCAGAAGCCAATGTCGCCGTCGCCAAAGCGGATCTTGAGCAGGCCACCATCAACCTTCGTTACGCTAATGTCACCTCACCGATTGATGGCATCAGCGGTAAATCCTCCGTAACCGTGGGTGCCCTGGTCACCGCAAATCAGGAAAACGCGCTGGTCACCGTTCAGCGGCTGGATCCGATTTATGTTGATTTAACACAGTCAGTACAAGATTTCTTACGCCTGAAAGAAGAGAAAGCCAACGGCAAAATTGCCCAGCAACAAGGCAAAATTCCTGTTGAGCTGATGCTGGAAAACGGCAAACCCTATCGCCATACCGGTACGCTTGAGTTTTCCGATCCCGCCGTCGATGAGACCACCGGATCGGTGACTTTGCGCGCCGTGTTCCCCAATCCTGAAGGTGAAATTTTACCCGGCATGTATGTCACGGCGTTGCTGGACGAAGGCAGCCAGCAGAACGTTTTGATGGTCCCCCAACAAGGGATTACGCATAACGAACAAGGAAAAGCCACCGCACTAATCCTTGACCAGCAAAACGTGGTGCAACTGCGCGAAATAAACGCCGTGAAGGCTGTTGGCAATCAATGGCTGGTGACCGCAGGATTACGCCCCGGCGATCGGGTCATTGTGTCCGGATTACAAAGAATTCGTCCGGGAATCAAAGCCCGGGTCCTCCCTTCAAAACTGACCACTCCTGACGCGGGAACTGAACAGTAATATTTCAGGTATTAAGGACACTTTCTTCATGGCCAACTTTTTTATTGAGCGCCCGGTTTTCGCCTGGGTGCTCGCCATTATCATGATGTTTACGGGCGGAATCGCGATAATGAACCTGCCGATCGCCCAGTATCCACAAATTGCTCCCCCAACCATTACCATCAGCGCTGCCTACCCAGGGGCAGACGCAAAGACCGTTGAAGACTCCGTAACTCAGGTGATTGAACAGAACATGAATGGTCTTGATGGCCTGATGTATATGTCATCCACCAGCGATGCGGCAGGTAATGCGTCGATTATCCTGACTTTCAAAACGGGTACGTCACCCGATATTGCGCAGGTTCAGGTACAGAATAAACTGCAGCTGGCGATGCCCTCTTTACCGCAGGAAGTACAGCAGCAAGGGATCAGTGTTGATAAATCCAGCAGCAATATTTTGATGGTCGCCGGCTTTATCTCTGATAATAACAGCCTGAGCCAATATGATATTGCCGACTATGTGGCCTCGAACATCAAAGACCCAATAAGCCGCACTGCCGGGGTGGGGAGCGTACAGTTATTCGGTTCGCAATACGCCATGCGTATCTGGCTGGATCCGCAAAAGCTCGACAAGTATAACCTCACACCTCAGGACGTCATTACCCAGCTCAAAGTTCAGAACAATCAGATATCGGGTGGGCAGTTGGGAGGCATGCCTCAGTCAGCCGATCAGCAGCTAAATGCGTCGATAATCGTCCAGACGCGCCTGCAAACTACTGATGAATTTGGCAAGATCTTCCTTAAAGTTCAGCAAGATGGCTCCCAGGTTCTGCTGCGCGATGTCGCGCGAATTGAGCTGGGTGCGGAAAATTATGCAACGGTTGCACGCTACAACGGAAAACCCGCCGCCGGGATTGCAATTAAACTTGCCGCTGGCGCGAATGCCCTGGAAACATCCCAGGCAGTCAAACAAGAGCTGAACAGATTATCGGCCTGGTTTCCGGCCAGCATGAAAACCGTTTATCCCTATGACACCACTCCGTTTATCGAAATTTCGATTCAGGGGGTTTTTCATACTTTGATTGAGGCAATCATTCTGGTATTCCTCGTCATGTATCTGTTTTTGCAAAGTTTCCGCGCAACGCTTATTCCCACAATCGCCGTTCCGGTAGTTATCCTTGGCACCTTTGCGATACTCGACATCGCGGGTTTTTCGATTAATACGCTCACGATGTTTGGCATGGTGCTGGCGATAGGGTTGTTAGTCGATGATGCCATCGTGGTGGTTGAGAACGTAGAACGCATTATTGCCGAAGAACACTTGTCACCAAAAGCGGCGACCCACAAAGCGATGGGCCAGTTGCAGAGAGCGCTGGTCGGTATTGCCGTTGTGTTATCCGCCGTATTTATGCCGATGGCATTTATGAGCGGAGCAACCGGTGAAATTTTCCGTCAGTTTTCTATCACTTTAATCTCCTCCATGCTGCTGTCGGTGTTTGTGGCGATGAGCCTGACGCCAGCACTCTGCGCCATGCTGTTGAAATCCCACGAGGGAGAAAAAGCAAACACACATATTCTGTTTACCCGTTTCAATCACTTTATGGAGAAATGTACTCAGCACTACACGGACAGCACCCGTAAACTGCTACGTTGCACAGGCCGTTATATGGTCGTGTACTTAGTGATTGGCGCGGGCATGATTGTGCTGTTTCTACGTACCCCGACCTCTTTTTTGCCTGAAGAAGACCAGGGGGTATTCATGACCACCGCGCAATTGCCTTCGGGCTCAACGATGGTGAACACCAGCAAAGTGCTCGGGAAAATAACGGATTACTACCTGACGAAAGAACAGAAAAATGTCGCTTCGGTTTTCACCGTAGGCGGATTTGGTTTCAGCGGCCAGGGGCAAAACAACGGTCTGGCGTTTATCAGCCTGAAACCGTGGTCAGAACGCGTTGGTGAAGAAAACTCAGTTACCGCCATTATTCGACGGGCGATGATGGCCTTAAGCACCATCAATAATGCCGTCGTTTATCCGTTTAATTTACCCGCTGTTGCAGAACTGGGAACGGCTTCAGGTTTTGACATGGAGCTGCTGGATAACGGTAACCTTGGGCATGAAAAAATGATGCAGGCCCGAAACGAGCTTCTGGCGCTGGCCAACCAGTCGTCCGGTGAGGTCGACGGGGTGCGCCCGAATGGTCTGGAAGATACACCGATGTTCCGCATTCATGTTAACGCCACGAAGGCAGAAGCCATGGGCGTTGCATTATCGGATATCAATCAGACCATCTCCACGGCGTTCGGTAGTCGCTATGTCAATGATTTCCTGAATCAGGGACGCGTTAAAAAAGTGTATGTCCAGGCCGATACGCCGTTCCGTATGTTGCCGGATAATATTAATCACTGGTACGTACGTAATGCCTCCGGCGCTATGACGCCGCTTTCGGCCTACTCATCCACCGAGTGGACCTACGGTTCTCCCCGCCTTGAACGCTACAACGGTCAGCCTGCAATGGAAATTCTGGGCCAGCCGGTCGAAGGGAAAAGCAGCGGCGATGCGATGAAATTTATGGCATCGCTGATAAATAAACTGCCTGCGGGCGTCGGCTATGCCTGGACCGGTCTGTCTTATCAGGAGGCGCTGTCCACAAACCAGGCACCAATGCTGTACGGCATTTCGCTGATCGTCGTGTTTCTGGCACTGGCGGCACTGTATGAAAGCTGGTCGATACCGTTCTCGGTAATGCTGGTTGTGCCAATCGGGGTGGTCGGCGCTTTGCTGGCGACCGACTTGCGCGGCCTGAGCAATGATGTTTACTTCCAGGTCGGCCTGCTCACCACCATGGGGCTCTCGGCTAAAAACGCCATTCTGATCGTCGAGTTCGCCGTCGAGATCATGCAAAAGGAAGGAAAAACGCCGCTTGAAGCCGCAGTAGAGGCCGCGCAAATGCGCTTACGCCCTATTTTGATGACGTCACTGGCCTTTATCTTAGGGGTTATCCCTCTGGCAATAAGCAACGGCGCGGGCTCTGGCGCGCAAAATGCCGTCGGTACGGGTGTTATTGGTGGGATGCTGGCCGCGACAGTGCTGGCGATCTACTTTGTTCCGCTATTCTTTGTTCTCGTAGAAAACATGCTGGCGCGATTCAAAACACGGCGCTGATTCCCTGCCCTCGTACGTGATTATCCCTGGGATAAGTTTATTAAATCCCAGGGATTCTCAATGCTCTCTCAGAGAAAGGGTTCCGTTCACCTTAAGTTCTTCATTTCATTACAGCGACGATACTGTGACTACGTTAAGAGTGGCATTCTCCACCACACTTGAGTCCCTCTGCTCTGCGGGTAATCAATGCCCGGTGGCGCTTCGCTTATCAGGTCTACGGTTGTTAGCGGGCCCTGTTATCCAGCGAATTTCTCGTGGATAGCAGGGTAAACATTACGGGGATTTTTTTTGTAGGGTAACAACTAAGGTAGGTACAGAGGTTGTCAATTCTGACTCATGCCAGGCTATCAAAACGGGTAATCAATAGTGCAGACCGGAACCCTTCAGATTTACGGCCAGCTCGCCCAATTTAGTATCAGGGTGTCGATGACACATTTTAATCATCTTGGGTACAGCGACAGTTTCCACCTCATGCAGGGGAACATAATCATCGCCTTTAAAGTCCGAATTTTTATTAACAATCACAAAGGCAATTGCTGTCATGTATTGCCGACTCATATCAACGAATTCTTTACAGGTCATATCTTGTGGCGCCGCTTCCGTTGCCTGTGTAGCAAAAGCACGGCTCATCGGCGCCATAACAGAGGTCATAAGAATAGCTGCAGAGACAATCAATTTAATATTCACAATGCGCTCCAGAAGTAGCATTAATTTTTATCGGCGAGTTTTTCAGTTTGTACCAACGACGCATTTCTGCGCAGACTGATAAAAGCCAAAGAACTAAAAATCATCTCAACGCCTATAAAGATGGAGGTAAACACATAAGAACGGTCGGGATCCATATTCAGCCATACGGCTGCAATAAGCAGGTCAAAAATACCGATAAAAATATTCCATCCATAGCCCGGACTGCGGAACATTTTGACGCCGGAAGCAACACGAAAAATCCCGCCAAGAATAAACAGGCAGCAAAAAACCATTGCCAATGAATTCATACCTATCACAGGATTTTCGAGGAAACAGTATCCCAGCAGCAACCATGCGATAGCAAAAAAGGCATAGGTAAATTTGGCTTTCAACTGCTTTTTACCCGAGGAAAACAGGCTGTAAATAGAATAGAAGCCGCACACCAGGAACATAAAACCTGTTGCATAGCTTAAGTAAACACCTGCATCGATTGGATAGATTAAGCAGCAGATGCCGCAAACCAACAACAGCACGGCCATGATTGTGGCGTGTCTTTTATAATGAAATAGTGTTTTTTCATTAAATGCTTTCAGGCTACGCTGATTAAAAACAAACATACATCCTCCGTTACATAGAAACGCAATGTAACCTACTAATAAAAGAGTAATATTCACTTAACACATATCACTTACAATGGAATGATAAGACTTTCACTCCGAATTCGTATATAAGAATAAAGGAATGTCATTATCCGTACAATCCTACACATGTCAGACGTCTGACACCTGTAAGATTAAACGCTCATTATTCTATCCTGGCTCTGATTCCACTCTTCGAAGTTATTTAATATGCTTATTTCGTTTGGTGAGATATACCAAATTTATTCAGGAGAAAGTAATGAAAAAGATTATTCTTGCAGGTCTGCTTGCAACCATGATGGGCTCAGCCCCGGTACTGGCAGCTACCACTACCACGCCGGCACAAACTGCTACCGCCAATGTACAAAAAGAAGCTGCCGATATTATGCAGGTCGCAGTACAAGGTGCAAACGCGATGCGTGATATTCAGCTTGCCCGTCTGGCCCTGTTTCATGGACAGCCTGACAGTGCTAAAAAGTTAACCGATGACGCCGCTTCCCTGCTTGCGGGTGACAGCCACGACTGGGCGAAATTTGTAAAAGCTGCGCCTAAAGCCAAGATGATTGACGACCAGTACGTGATTATTAACGCTACGATTGCGCTGTCAGAAGACTATATTGCCACCCCAGCTAAAGAATCCGCTATCAATACAGCGAATGGCAAAATGGCTAAAGGCGACTGGAAAGGTGCTGTGGATACCTTGCAACTGGCGGGTATCAGCGTGCTTCAGACCCAATACCTGATGCCCCTGAATCAGACGCGTAAAGCCGTTGCCAGCGCTCAAAAACTGCTGTCTTCAGGTAAATACTATGAAGCAAACCTTGTGTTAAAGGGTGCTGAAGAAGGCATTGTGATCGATAGCGAGATGCTGGGCGCAGGCCAGTAATACTCAGCACTACGGAGTGTTGAACCAGGACTTTCTCTCCTGATCGGGTTGCTACGGCAACCCGATCAGGGGGGTTAATGGCTAATCAGACTGTTAATC
Source organism: Citrobacter sp. Cb004 (assembly GCF_030337065.1). NCBI lineage: Bacteria > Pseudomonadati > Pseudomonadota > Gammaproteobacteria > Enterobacterales > Enterobacteriaceae > Citrobacter > Citrobacter sp. Cb004. The sequence continues at coordinate 21,154 of NZ_JAOWCH010000071.1, forward strand.
TCAATCTCAATTTCCCGCATGACGGCAACAATCTTCTGTAATGCTTCCTGGCGTACTGCCAGAGGAAGATCGTCATGTCGCATCGATTCAAAAGGTTCGCATAGCGTCTGAAGAGCAGTAATGCCCAGAATTTGCGCCGAACCATGCAACCGGTGAAGGGCTCGCAAAAACAGCTGGGGTTCGTCTTGCTCAACGGCTTTCTCAGCCGCCTGTAAATCGCTAAACGTTGCCTCGCGGAATGTTTCGAGTATCTCGTTCATTAATGCGCGATCGCCGCCGGTATTTTCCGTCAAGACATTGAATTTCAAATGCCGGATTGCACATGGAGACGAATAACCGGTTTCGATTTTGCTTAATTCATGCGTCAGTGTCTGAATCGACACGGGCTTAAACAGACACAAATTCATGCCGTTTTGCAGACACCTGTCACGTGACTGTGGGAGCGCGCTGGCCGTCAGTCCCCATATTTGTAAATGAGGCTGCTGACGACGTAACGAAGCCGCAAGATCAAACCCGTCCTTCTTCGGCATATTCACATCGGTTATCAACAGGTCGTATGATTTTTTAGCCAGTTTGGCTTCGGCTTCCTCACCATCACACGCTTCATCCACGCTGTAACCAATGGCGTTCAACTGTCGCTTAAGCAGCAGGCGATTGGTCGGGTTGTCATCTGCTATCAAAATAGACAGACACGGCAGCGGCAACAGCGCACCCGGCGTGTTGCTATCCGGTACAATTGACTGGCGGGCAGTCTCAACCGGCAGCGTTATGGTAAACGTGGTTCCTTGCGCCGGAACGCTCATCAGCTCCAGCGTACCACCCATCAGCGTCACCAGCTCTTTGCAGATAAATAATCCCAGACCAGACCCCGTTTGTTGACGCCCACAGCGCCCCTGAGCGTAGCGACGAAACAGCCCGGCCTGCTCCTCTTCGCTAATCCCGCAACCGGTATCGCTAATGGCGATGGTCAGGGTACCGTGATTCTCCCCGTCAGGTGTTAAACGGGCTGTCACATGAATGCTACCCTGCTCGGTAAACTTCAGCGCATTGCCCACCAGGTTGGTGAGAATTTGCCGCAAAGCTTGTTGATCGACAAACACCCGCTCGTTTGCCGGCAACTGGCTTACGCAAGCAAGCGTAACGCCTTTCTGTCTGGCTAAGGCATCAAAAGAGTGACACTGCAATTCAATGAGCTGCGAGAGATCCGTCCATTGAGGAACAACCTGATATTTACCAGACTCAATCTTATCAACGTCCAGAATCTTACCGATCAGCCCAAGCAATGACTGGGCTGTCGCTGCGGTAAGAGCAATCGCCTCTTTTCGCTGTGCCGGGCTGAGGTCTGAGCTCGACAGTAATTCCAGAAAGCCCACAATCGAGCTGACAGGGGTACGTAATTCATGGCTCATGCTCGCAAGAAAGCGACTTTTGGCCTTGGTTGCTTCAATCGCTTTATTTTTTTCGGTTTCCAGTTCTTGAGATAATGCCTCTTTGAGATGAAGCTGCTCTTCCAGCTGCCGCTGCGATTGTTTTCTTTTATTGACCTCACGGGAGAGTGAGATCCCCCAGATCAGGCTAATTGCTATCAGCAACAGCGCAAACACCACCAGTTGATAGAACTGTTTGCTATACCGACTCCAGAGATCGACCTGCGTATTAGAAATTTTCGACCACTTCTCCGTCATCTGCAAAATCTCACGCGGCGGTATCGCCTGCAGCGCTTTATCCATTACGGACTTCAACATGGGCTCGTGGGGAGAAATCGCAAAGCTCACCGACGCACCAGGCATATCTGGTAGCCTAAAAAAGTGCATGTTTTTCTGGTAGTCATGATCGACCATGAACCTTGCCGACAATTCGGTAGCAATTGCCGCGTCAACCTTGCCATCCCTGAGCATAGTCATCGCGACGCTGCCAGTATCAGCATCCACCCAGGTGGCCTGCGGGTAGCGTTGTTTCAGGTCACTTTCCAAAACATGTCCGGCGGGCAACGCAATACGGATCGGTGTATTCAGTAACGAGTCGGCCGTTTCATCGCGGGAAGTGATAATCACAAACGCCACATTCATCAGCGGATCGCTAAAGGTCGAATTGTGCTGATTTTGATTTGTCAGGGTGATAGTGGGATACATATCCCATCGTTCGCCGCTTATTTGTTTGGTCTGTTCACTTTTGGTATTGGCCAAAACCGGCTCAAAATCAATCCCCGTTTGCAGATGAATAATATTCAGCAAATCGCCAAGAATTCCACGTAACTCACCGCTGCGATCGACAAGCGTGTAAGGCGGATAATCTGGATTGATAAGAATGCGAATAGTATGTTTCTTCTTCAGCCACGCTTTTTCCTGATCGGTAAAAGGAATAGGCGCATTCAGAAAAGCAAGGTTACCGCGGTTCAGCCAGTTCTGCATGACCTGCATATGAATTTCATTACTGATTGACGTAATGAAACCATCAAGAATATTTCTTAATACCGGCTGGTCGTCCTTCACCACAAAATAATTTTATTGCTCTTGTTTATCAAAGTAGTGCGTAATAACCAGTGATTGCGAAAAATATCGGGAGACACAATGACTGCTGGTGATATTGTTCCCAATATAATATTGGTTATCACCGTTCACTACCGATGCCATGGCCTGATACTCGTCGTCGTAAAATGAGACTTTAGCTTCAGGAAAAGCATCCTGGATAACATCAAGAAAAGGACAATCTCGCACACACGCGACGCTAACCGGATGCTCCGAGGTCAGAGGCAGCATAGTGTTTTTTAGCGAGGTCACAAGCGTCGGCCACGTCGTCAGTAATGCCGAAGTGCGCAATAAATGGCCGCCGACATCTTGTCGCCGGGACAGCTGAGTTATCAATGTATCTACATCGTTACTGGCAAGTGCGGTCAGCGCTTCTTGCTCATTATCATACTGCTTTATAACAATTTTTATATTGAGATTCTTTTGCATTAGCGCAAGATAATCCGCATTGACGCCCCGATAATATTCACCGCTATTTTGATAAACAATGGGGGAGACTTCCGGTAACCAGGTGCCAACAACCAAGGTTTTTTTATGCGCTAACCAGTTTGTTTCTTCCCTGTTCAAGCCGATATGTTGTACTGAGGTATTATAGTTACTTTTTAGCTCAACTTGCCGGGCTGAGCTTACACCCGTAGAAAACCCGATGGTAAATATGACCATCAAAAAAATAAACAAGCGTTCCAGCATTACTCTATCCTATTTTATTTCTTTGCGCATAATCATAAATTTCCATTAATGACGAGCAATCTAATTTCTCCATCAAACGGCTTTTATAGGTGCTTACCGTTTTATTACTGATGTTCATTTTGCTGGCAATAGTGCTGTAATCCATACCGTTAAGAATATAACGCAACACTCTCATTTCCTGGGTCGACAACGTATCAAGCTTATCCTGTTCGCTGACAGATGAGCCAGTAAAATGCTCAAGGGAAAAGGGAAAATAGCTATACCCATTTTTTGCAGCTTCGATTGCGGCAAGAATATTATTCATACCCTCTTTTTTACTCACAAATCCGTTGGCACCGTATTCGGCGCTACGTTTGCCGTAAAAAAATTCATTTTTGGCTGAAATGATAATGATTACACCAGCATAGTGCCGCTTTCGCAGTTGCTCCAGCACTTCGATGCCGCTGATGCCCGGAATATCCACATCAATAATCAGTAGCTCCGGCTTAGTTTTTTCAACGGTTTGGACCACATGCTCTCCGCTGTCGAGCTCGGTGGTTACGGTAATACCATTAGTATCGAGTAAGTTGCGGATGGCTATGCGAGCTAATGGGTGATCATCAACGATTATCGCGTTCATTGCGTATAAGAATCCCGATAAATAAAGAGAGGCGATGGCTATCGAGCAGGTGAGCCTTAAGCATTATAATTTATAAAATAAGGCGTTATCAGGTAAATCCTAACACATTCACACGTATATTTATTAGTTTTTTATAAAAACGAAGAATAAGGTATAAATGCAACACTGCATTTTACAAATTTTAAACCTTGAGCCTATCTAAATATCAAACCATTAACACAACCAAAAGGAATATTCCTACACACGTAGGATAAATCTCTCATTTATTATGATTCATTCTTAATGGCCGGGGTCATATAACCAGGGGGAGTTTTCATCACAACGGCAAAGGTGTATATGCAGAATAGCTATCTAAGAATCATTTTTATACCAGGTCAAATCTGGAGAAAAAGATAATAAACCTGCTGATTTGATAGTAAAACGCCCTGTGGCTCAGGAAACAACAGAGCCACAGGAGTCAGTCATGAATCAGGCTTTACTGGGCAACGCCCCAATAGCATGGGAGCTTTTCACGGTCAGCGTAACGACGGCAGAACACAACAGCGCGGCAATCATAAAGATAAAGGCGCTGTTATAACTTCCACCACTGCTTTGAATCAGCCAGCCGATGATAGGTGCAGAAACGACTCCCGCCATCTGACCGCCAAAGTTAACGATCCCGGATGCCCGCCCCATGATGTTGCTGGGAATGGTATCCATCAGAATGCCCCAGAATGTCGCCATGGCGAAGAACATGAACAGGGCTGAAATACACTGATAAACCACCGCCATATCTGCACTGCTCACGCTGAAGGTCAGGTACAGGAAACCCGCGGCAATAACGGAGGTCACGACATACAACGTTTTACGCTGGGGTTTAAATTTATCTGAGCAATAGCCGCCTAACAACGTTCCGCCTGCGCCAAACAGGAAGGGAATGGCCGCCATGACGCCGGTTTTTGCCAGAGAAAACTCACGAACGGTGATCAGGTAGCTTGGCAGCCAGGTTGAAAAGCCCCAGAAGGTGATATCAAACAAAAACCAGATACTTGCCATTTGCCAGAGCACCGGCATTTTGAGGACGTCTTTAAATGCGATGCCGCTGGTGTTTTGCAGGCTTCCCTGCTCGTCAGCAGCCAGTTCCGCCAGATCCTGCTGCGTAATTGCGGGGTGATCTTTCGGATTGTCACGGGTAAATAAGTAGATCCCCGCCGCGATAAACAGACCCGGAATACCTAGCACGATAAAGACCATGTGCCAGCCAAAGGCCCCGATTATGCTTGCGGCTACCACTACCGCCAGCGCCGGGCCTAAGGTGTTTACCGTTGACTGAATCGCCGTGGCGCGGCCACGCTCTTTCGACGGGAAATAGGTTGATATCATCTTCCAGGAAGCCGACGGGAAACAACCTTCACCAACACCAAAGAAGAAGCGAACGGCCAGCATTAGCGGCAGCGTCAACACGGCGCCGGTTAAGCTGGTGAAAACAGACCACCAGGCAATACCGATGGCCATGATTTTGCGCGAACCAAACTTATCCGCCAGTAAACCGCCGGGAATTTGAAACGCGGCATAACCAATAAAAAAGGCGCTAATAATTAACCCTTGTTGGGTCGTATCCAGATTTAAATCTTTGCCGATATAAGGGAGCGAAACGCTCATCACCATTCTGTCGAGAAAAGAGAGCAGCCACGCCAGCCAGATCAATGTCAGGACGGTATACCTTGCTTTCCAGGTCTTTGGTTTACCTGAAGGTAAAGACGTTTGTAGGTTCATTGTGATGTCCTTAGGGTGTAGTGATCTACCGCGGCCATAAATGGTCGCGATAAATCAATGCGTGTTTAGCGTTATTTATTAATATTGTTTTCTAATAACCGTACCGCTACAGGCATAACTTTCAGTGCCATTGATTAAGGCAATGCGCCCATTAACCATGACAATTTCAATCCCTTCCGGATATTGATTGGGTTCAACAAAAGTGCCCTTATCGGCAATGGTGTTAGGATCGAACATCACAATATCCGCCGCATAACCCACTTTCAGCAGCCCACGATCCTGCAGGCCTAATACCTCAGCGGGTTTGCCAGTCATCTTACGGATTGCCGCTTCCCAGCTCAGACATCCCTCTTCACGCACATATTTACCGAGCACACGAGGGAATGCGCCAAACACGCGCGGGTGCGGTTTGCCAGCCCCCATTAAACCGTCGGTACAGACGTTTTGCTCAGGACGGCAAAGGAACTTAATCACATGCTCTTCAGTACCGTAAAAGTCGACCATCCCAACGGCGTTTTCTTCTTCAAACAGCAGATCGAAGGTGGCGTTGTACGGATCTTTTCCGCGTAGCTCGCCCAACTGAACGAGGTTCAGACCGACGGCATCCTGGTTTTTTGTCGTTTTCACGCTGGTGACAAAAATCTGGTCCAGCCCGGCAAAATCGATAAAGTTATCCCAGCCAGGAATGCCCTGCTGAATATCGTCGATCATTTTGGCGCGCAGTTCAGGCGAGGCCAGCCGCTCAAGTAATTTGTCAGTGCCCCCGGAGTGGACCCACGGCGGCAGGATCACGCCGAGCATCGTGCTGCCCGCCACATACGGATACTGGTCGAAAGAGATACGAATCCCCTCTTCCTGCGCCTGTTCCAACATGCCCAGCATCTGGTCAATCAGCCCCCAGTTTTTCTTACCGCAAACCTTCATATGTGAAATATGCAGCCAGACACCGGTGGCGGTGGCGATATCAATCAGTTCCTGCGTTGAGTTGATAATATCGTCCGCTTCACTGCGCTGATGCACTACAAAGATCCCGTCATATTTCGCCGTCACTTTGCACAGTTCAATCATTTCGGCGGTATCGCCAAAGGCGCAAGGCATGTAGATGAGCCCAGTGGAAAGACCAAACGCCCCCGCTTGTAACTCCCGCTCAAGGATTTCGCACATCTTCGCCACATCCTCACGAGTAGAGGGGCGCCCATCCAGGCCCATGGCTTCCATGCGTACGTTGCCATGCGGAACTAAATACGCGAGGTTTGTCGCCGGATGACGCGATGCCAGCAGATTGAGGTAGCCGTCTGTGTTTTTATATTTCCAGTCTATTTTGTCGGTATCGCCATCCAGTCCGGCGATATTTTTACGCCAGGCCGGAATATATTCTTCAGGCAACGGCGCCAGGGCTACACCATCCTGCCCTAACAGCTCGGTGGTAATACCCTGACGAATTTTTGCCGACAGCGCGGGGTTAATAATGGCCGACAGATCAGAGTGCGTATGGGTATCAATAAAACCAGGACAAATAATTTTTCCCGTTGCGTCAATAACCTGCTCATTAACGCCAACGTCAATTTGTCCGATTGCGACAATGCGTCCTTCGTCAACCATCACATCGGCAATTCTGCCTTCACTGCCCGTTCCATCGATTACATTTCCGTTTTTGAAAATGGTTTTCATCGTTATTCTCCATAGCGGTGTCGCTTCACGACACCACTTGTAAGGTAAGAGGTTGTTATCTTTATTTTTATTGGTGATAGAGTGTCTGAATGATGCTGTAATAGCCGCTGGCCGAGCCGGTTAACTGATCAATCTCGATATATTCATCGATGGTGTGGGCCAGGTTTTCGCGTGAAGGTCCGAAGCCGATAGTTTTAATTCCCGCTTCGCCCGCATAGTGGCTGCCGTTGGTGCAAAATGAGTACTGTGTGATGGTTGGATTAAACCCGGCCTCGCGAACGCCAGCCAGAGCGGCCTGCACGAATTCGTCAGACTCGTCATACACCCAGCCCGGGAAGAAGCGCTCGCCCTCAATCGTGGCACCGGTATAGCAAGACTCCTGACCTACCGCGTAGGAGACACGGGCCTTAAACTGCGGATCCTGTGCGGTAAGTTCCGCAAGCGCATTTTCCAGTGGGGCAATAACACTTTCTTTGGTTTCACCCACCAGCAAACGACGATCGTAGGTTGCGCGACAATAATCCGGCACTACCGAAGCTCCTGGGTATGGCGAAGATTTAATGTCGGTAAGCTCCAGAATGCCAGGCCCCAGTACCGGGTGCGTTGGCGGAGTGATTGTGCGAATTTTGTCGATCAATTGCGCCATTTTGTACACCGCGTTAATGCCTGCCTGCGGGTTGGCGGAGTGCGCGGGTTTACCAAACGTTTCGACCACAATTTCAGCGCGGCCACGCTGACCAATTTTCAGGTTTAACTCGGAAGCTTCACCGATGATCACGTAGTCCGGCTTATAGCGCTCGCTGACCAGCCGGGCAGCAATACCTTCAAAGCACTCCTCATGCACGATGCAGGCAACGTAGATTTTGCCGGCAAAATTACGCTGATTGTCCTGGCCGAAAAAACCCACGGCGGAAATCATCGCCGCCACGGCACCTTTCATATCGGTTGTACCGCGACCATAAATTTTGCCATCGTCGATATCACCGCCGTACGGGTTGCGGCTCCACTTCTCTTCGTTGACCGGCACGGTATCGATATGTCCATCGAGAACCAGCGTTTTCCCCGGCTGATTGCCGACAATGCCGCCCACAATGTTGCCGTACTTATCAACGTGGATGTCATCGAACTGGTAATGCTGCATCATTTTTTTTATGGCATTAACCACTTCCCCTTCCTGACCGGAATAACTTTTTTGTTGGATCAGCGCCTGACAGTTTTTAATGACTTCATCAATACGTTTTGCAGATAACATGGGTTTCTCCGTTATTTCTCTCAATCAGGAAATGTGTTATTTGATGCCCGGATACTGACCGCCCCAGACAATATCCAGATATTGTTGTGGGTCGGTGTCGCCTTCGGTACTGACCAACAGCACGCGGGAATGCGCATCCAGCCCCAGTTGTTCACGCGTTTGCGCCAGTTCAGGTGAGGTCATCAGCAGCGCCAGCAGACCGGAAGTGACCGCGCCGGACTCACCGGATACGATCTGCGGATCGCCCGCCAACGGATTACCCAGCATGCGCATGCCCAGCGCTGCGACTTCATCAGGGCAAGAGGCAAATGCGTTGGCATAATCACGTAGCAGTTTCCAGCCGATGCTGTTCGCCTCACCGCAGGCGAGACCAGCCATCACGGTTTGCAAATCGCCGCCCACCGCAATTGCATCCCCCTCTTTAGAGCGGGCTGAGCGGTAAAGGCAATCGGCAATTAACGCTTCAGCGACGATCACTTTCGGGCGGTGTTCACCCCAGGCTGCCGTCACCATTCCCTGCACCATTCCGGCAAACGAGCCAACGCCTGCCTGAACAAAAATATGCGTCGGCGCAACCTGATGCAGCTGGTCTATCGCCTCCAGCATCAGCGTGCCGTAGCCCTGCATAATCCACTGCGGGATTTTTTCATACCCTTCCCAGGCGGTATCCTGCACCACAATCCAGCCATGCTTTTGTGCTTGTTCCGCGGTCATGCGAACCGCATCGTCATAGTTCATATCGACGATTTCAGCGGTAGCGCCTTCATTACGGATGGAGGTCAAACGCTGCTGCGAAGAGCCCTTCGGCATATAAACCACGGCGTTTTGCTTCAGTTGGCGCGCCATCCACGCCACACCGCGACCGTGGTTGCCATCGGTGGTGGTGGCAAACGTGACGGTTTGGAGATCGCGGCGTACCTCTTCGCTGGTCATCACGTCAAACGGCAGTTCACTGATATCCTTGCCGATTAATTCCGCAATATGGCACGCCATCGCATAGGAGCCGCCCAGCGCTTTGAAGGCTTTCAGGCCAAAACGCTGAGACTCATCCTTGAGATAGATATTTTTAACACCCAGCTTTTGTGCAAGAGCCGGCAGCGTATATAACGGCGTCGGCGCATAACCCGGAATAGACCGATGAAAATTCAACGCTTTTACCAGTTCCTGGCGACTAAACGGTGCCAGCGGCGCGTTTGGATGTTCGGTAAACGGCGTCTGGTTGATAAAAAATGATAAGTTTTCCTGCATCATAAAACCTCATTGTTCTGGTATTTCACTCCCTGTAATAGACGTATACAGAGATAGTTACGCTATCGGTATTGCCAATAGAGCAAAATGCTTACCAGTTTTTTATTAATCGAGTAAAACCTTATAAATACTTTAATAAAGTCTTTATTTTCAAATAATTAAAAAGAAAACGAGATGGGCACTGAAAAATACCACAGCGTTAGTTTATCGCCTCGTTTGATAAATTCTCACAATTGATAAATAGTGTGATCGCGGAAGATAAAATAAAAAAAACATCCAAAAACAGAGCAGTAGATTGATTTTTCGCAAATCATTTTTGCATTGCTTCGCATATTTATCATCTCCCTTGAGAAATGCCACTCGCTGCCGGAGAAGTACCATGATTTCAGTACTCAGCAATATCCAGGATGATATCTGCAATTATGCCGACGCTATTTCTGGCATAACCGGAACGGATGTTGAAATCATCGATGAATCCTTAATGCGCATCGCTGGCACCGGTAAATACCGACATATGCTCAATGAAAACGTGGCAAAAAATGGCTACATCTACCACCACGTTTTGCAGGTCCGAGAAACGGTTCTTATCAAAAACCCCGGCGAACATCCGCTGTGTCAGTTATGTGAAAAACACCACTACTGTTCTGAAATGCTGGATTTGAACGCACCAATTTTTCTCAACAATCGTGTGATTGGCGTGATCGGAATTATTTGCTCAACCCAGGCGCAGCGTGACGCGTTATTGAGCCAGATTGATAAATTTGTCACTTTTATTGAGCAAATCGCGGTGATGATCTCCAGTAAGGTCTTTGAATGTCTGGAGCGTTTACGCGCGCAGGAAACCCTCGGCGCATTTCGGCGTCTGATCGATGCCATGGACCGCGGCGTTGTAGCAATTGATGGCAATGGTCTTATCTGGCATGCCAATCATTCAGCCGATCGCATTCTCAACCGCGAAGTTCAGGGATTACCGCTGACCATTGAAACAACCGGGGACAGTTTGTATGGCGATGAAGAAGCATGGCTGACGCTTGAAGGCCAGAAACACCATGTACTGTGCAAACAAATTTCGCTCTCCTCGCTGGATAACGATCGCTTAACGATGGTCATCTTTCGTGATGCGCACGACTACCTGAGTAACCTTACTCCATCCCCTTACGAGTCTGACACGCAGGTGCGGCTGATTGGTCACTCTTCCTCAATGGAGCAGCTCAGAAGCACCATTAGCAAAATTGCCAACAGCTACGCCAGCGTGCTCATCACCGGGGAAAGCGGCTCGGGTAAAGAGGTCGTGGCATTTGCCATTCACCAAAACAGCCCCCGTAAAGCCGCCCCTTTCGTGACAATCAACTGCGCGGCAATCCCCGAGCAACTACTGGAAAGCGAACTGTTTGGCTATGTACGCGGTGCATTTAGCGGTGCAGATCCCAAAGGACGAATGGGGAAATTTGAACTGGCCAACGGCGGCAGCCTGTTTCTGGATGAGATCGGCGATATGCCGCTGCACCTGCAGGCCAAGCTGCTCAGGGTGTTGCAGGAAAAAGCGATCACCCGCGTGGGTTCTAATAACATCATTAATATTGATGTGCGCATTATTGCCGCGACCAACAAAAATATTAGCGCGATGGTGGAGAATAATCAGTTTCGCGAAGACCTTTTCTATCGCCTGAATGTCGTCCCTCTGGTGCTTCCTTCCCTGCGTGAACGCAGGGCTGATATCGCCGTCCTCGCACAATACTTTGCCGATGAGTTTTCGGTCAGTTACCAACGTGCACCGCAAAAACTGCCCGATGACGTTATTAATCGCCTTTATGCCTGGCACTGGCCGGGGAACATTCGTGAATTACGCAACGTCATCGAATACATTTTTGTGATGCGCGGAGAAGCCGCCGGGATCAACGCCAGCCATCTGCCTCCTTATTTACTCTCCTCGGGGGACAGCAGGAAAACCACGATGACCGCACAACCCCGACAGCTGGCGAACCAAGGAAAACAAGCGGAAAGGGACGCTATCGAAAATGCCATTCAGCGATTTGGTTCAAGCGTGGAGGGCAAAAAACAGGCTGCATCAGAACTGGGAGTCAGTATTGCCACGCTCTATCGAAAAATAAAACTGTATGGTTTGTGAGCCCCTTTTTTTTAACAATTAAGCCCGCGTAGCGCGGGCTTTTGGTGGTTAAGTACAGGGATACTTAATCAAACACACCATTGATAACAGCGGTGACAATTGCCGTGCTCAGTGCAATCAACACCAGATTGTCGCCAACAACCTGCCATTCATAACCCGGGTAATATGGCAGTTGATTCAGCATCGAGGATGGGACACTTTTCTTAGCGATCCCCGGAGGCAGTGGTTTTCCTCGCGCCAGATTTTTGGCGATGCCCGGAGGCAGTGACTTATATCCCGTCAAACCATATCTGACGGCATACTGCCTGGCCACGTTATAGCTAATATCACTATCAACATGGTCCGGCTTGCCATAATTTTTACGCTGTTCCGATTGCGAGTTGTTTTTTGGGCCTAGGTTTCCTTTCTGGCTATGGCTGCTATTACCCTTATTCCCACTATTACCATGGTTGCCGCTATTACCATTTCCGTTGCCATTACCGGGGTTAGCCGAAACGGGGATAGCGCACATCGACATCGCGGCAACGGCAACTAAAGCCGTTGCTAAAGTACGGAGCCTGGACATGATGATTCCTTAAGATATGGATACATACAAAATGTATGGTATTGCGTGAATATTGGCTATCGCTATGAATCCGATTTATTGGCAGAAAAACGCTGTCGCTTTGCAAAGTGAGCAGCTTTGATTGACCGTTTTTAAAATTAAAAACCGCCATTCCCGTTAACTCAGATCGGCAAGCGACAGGCACAGGATCTGAGTTTTTGGGAATAACTTCGCGAAAATGGAGAGAAAACGGCGTTTTTTTTCGGTTAAGCTATGTTCATGCTTTGGCGCTACCCATGGTCAGATTCACTATTCAGGAACCCACCCATAATGGCAAAAAGTACCCCGCAGCTGCCGCTCGACCCACATATGTGTCGCAGCTATGAAAAAAAGTCGCGAAGTCCGCTGGCGCTCTACTCAGAGTATCAGCGGATGGACGTCGAGCTGCGGGCTCCGCTGGCCATGACCTACAGCCACTGGCACGGTCAGGTTGAAGTGAATGTGCCGTTTGATGGCGATGTGGAGTACCTTTTCAATGACGAAGTAGTGAAAAGCAAACAGGGCTTTATCACGCTGTTCTGGGCCTGCACACCCCATCAGCTGACGGATGCCGGGCACTGTAAACAGATGGCCATCTTCAACTTACCGATGCATCTGTTTTTGTCCTGGCCGCTGGACAGGGAACTGATTAACCACGTGACGCATGGGATGGTGATTACGTCGCTTGCCTCGCAGCAGTTGAGCGCTTTTGAAGTGCAGCGTTGGCAGAGTGAACTCAACAGCGACAATGAGCAAATTCGTCAATTAGCCATTGATGAGATTGCCCTGATGCTCAAGCGATTTAGCCTCGCTGGCTGGCGGCCAGTGCTGGGTAACAAAACATCGCGCACCCAGAAAAACAGTATTTCACGGCATTCACAGTTTTACGTCAGCCAGATGCTGGAGTTTATTGCCGCAAACTGCGACAAACAGCTTACGGTCGATGCTATTGCCGAACACGTTAAGCTCAACCCAAATTATGCGATGGGCATTTTTCATCGCGTGATGCAACTAACCATGAAACAGTATATTACCGCAATGCGCATCAACCATGTGCGGGCTTTGCTCAGCGATACGGATAAAACAATTCTGGATATCGCTACAATTGCAGGTTTCCGATCCAGCAGCCGGTTTTATAGCTCATTTCATAAATACGTCGGCATGCCGCCGCAGCAATATCGCAAACTGAGCCAACAGCGCCGAAATCATTCACCTTATGCCGAGGAGTAATTTATTCGTCAAACTCACTCTTACCTTACAACCAAAATATAAGCATCAGAATAGCAGGTCAAAATAGATAATCTGCAGCAGTTAATAAAATAGGGTTCAGCCATGAACTCTGGCAACTATGTTACCCAGTTATGGGTGACCTGTAGCAGGTATTTATTTGACGTGTTCAACCATTAACGATTGGGATGGAATTATGGAATTAAATAGCTGCACCGCCAACAACAGAAAGCCATTGTCTTTCTTTTGGTCAGTTTTACCCATGATAGTCATGCTGGGTGGAATTAGCATCGGATATTTTATCTTCAATATTCGAGCTGAACCTATGATCCTCGTGGGAACCGCAACCGCCTCGTTTATCGCCATCGCTCACGGCTACACGTGGGATGACATTCTACAATCTATTTGCAATAAAATATCTGAAGCGCTTCCTGTCATATTAATCGTCGCCAGTATCGGTTTCTTAATTGGCGCATGGATGGTGTCAGGCACTATTCCAATGATGATTTATTATGGTCTGAAGTGGATTAACCCGCAGTATTTCTATATTTCAGCATTTATGCTGGGAGCGCTGATCTCAGTCTGTACCGGCACCTCCTGGGGATCTATCGGAACCGTCGGGATCGCCATGATTGGCGTAGCGATTGGTCTGAATGTTTCGCTGCCCATTGCTGCTGGCGCTATTGTCTCCGGCTGCTGGTTTGGTGATAAGCTTTCTCCGGTTTCTGACTCAACCAACATGGCGGCGCTGGCTGCCGGTGTAAACCTGTACTCGCATATCGGCCATCTGCTGTGGACCACCGGCCCGGGATTTATTATTTGCTGCGTCGTTTACAGCTATATGGGCATGGGCATTAATGCCTCATCCAGCGCGCCAGCCAATATCACCAACTTGATGAACGCTATCGGCCAGATTTATCACTTTAACATTCTGCTACTGTTACCACCGATCATCGTTTTGTATGGCTCACTGTCAAAAAGACCGCCAATCCCAATGCTCTTTTTATCCACAATAGTCTCGATGATTCTGGCATTAGCCTTTCAGCAATTTACCGCATCATCGGTTGGCGAATCCGTGGTTAGCGGTTTTAAGCTCGCGATGCTCACCGGAGATAACCTGCCAACACTGTCATCAGATGTTTCGCGCTTACTGGAACGAGGCGGCGCCATTTCAATGTTTAGCAGCTTCGTCACCGTCTTCAGCGCCTTCAGCTTTGCCGGCGCAATGAGTGCGACAGGCTCTTTGCACACCGTGATAAACGCGCTCACGAAAGGCGTTAAATCCACATTCCGCCTGGTGGCCACCACGATTGTGACGACGTTTACCATCTGTGCCTGTACGGCAAATGGAACCTTGCCACTGCTGCTGTGCGGCGATGCCTTTAAAGAAGAATATAAAAAACGAGGACTTGCGACAAAGAACCTCTCGCGTACTACCGAAGATGCCGGAACCGTTGTCGAACCGATTATCCCCTGGTCTGCCTCAGGCGTTTATTGCGCCACGATGCTGGGCGTGGCGACGCTTGATTATTTGCCATGGGCAATCCTCTGCTACAGCGGCATCATCTTTGCCCTGCTGTGGGCGGCCACCGGTATTGGTATTGCTAAATATGAACCAAATGAAGCTACAGAGCATATGGTTGAGCAAAAATCATAGGCTAATAAATAGCTAAATATTGGCTACCACCAGGGTAAATTCAATATATCGATTAGATATACAGAAATATTCTTCACTGTTGCGTTGCTTAAACTATTTTTCAGAGACTGTCCAGGAGTCAGCAATGTCTTTGTTTGATGATATTGTCATAAGGGATGTTAATTGCCGTAAATACGGTCAATTACAACAGATGTACGGCACCACCGATGTATTACCGTTGTGGATTGCAGATATGGATTTTGTGACGCCAGAGCCAATCATGAGCACACTGCGTTCAGTGGTATCGCAGCCAGTACAAGGCTACAACCTGGATTATCCGCAATGGAAAGAGTCCGTTATTCATTGGTATGCGCAACAGTATGATGTCGACATAAAGCCACACTGGTTGCATTTTATTCCCGGCGTCATAAAAACTATCGTGCTCTCTCTGATGGTGTTTACCCGACCAGGTGATAATATTTTAACCTGTACGCCAATATATGACCCCTACCCTAATCTGGTAAATACCAGCGGCAGGAATTTGATTCAAACGCGCCTCATTGAGAAAGTTGGTCATTACGAATTTGACTGGCATGATTTCAGCGAAAAACTCAAGCAGTGCAAAATGTTTCTTTTCCCTTCGCCGCATAATCCAGGCGGTATGGTGTGGTCGCGGGAAACGCTGGAAAAAGTAAGTCACTATTGTCAGCAAGCTGGCGTCATTATTCTCTCAGATGAAGTGCATAGTGATTTAACCCTGCCAGGCAAGCGCCATCTGCCGTTTTTTACTTTAGACGAAGCGACAGGGAGCCAGTCAATCGTGCTGACCTCAATCAGTAAAACCTTCAACACGGCGGCGATCCAGGGCGGAATTGCCATTATTAAAAATGATGAATTACGCCATCAGTTCTATGGTTTCCTGGATAACTGCTACCTTGCCGAGACACATTCATTACAGCAGGCGGCCATTTACAGCGCCTTTACCCATTGTGGCGACTGGCACCAAAAATTATTAGCCTACCTGGCCGACAATGTGGCGTTTGTTAAAAGTGAAATTGAAAAGCACTGTCCCTTAATCTCCATTGTGTATGGCGGAGCATCGTATCTTCTGTTTCTGAACGCGGAAAAAATGAATCTTAGCGATGAACAACTAAGCGCATTTTTTGTGCAGGAAGCAAAACTGGGTCTGTCACCAGGCGCGCAATATGGCCCCGGCGGAGAGGGTCACATGAGACTCAACGTTGGGTGCCCGCGCTCGGTACTGGTAGAAGCGATGAACCGACTGAAAACGGCGTACCAAAAACGACAGAACGCATAGCGCGCATCACACTATTTGCCCCGCCACGGTGGGGCAAAACTATACAAAGATGTTGCAGAACTGCTATAAAGTTTTTCCGTTCTGTCGGCTGGTGTTAAACTGGAAAGTGTGATCTTCATCATAACATGCTTAAACAGAGAAAAGAGACACTGCTATGCAACATATCATTGAGGGCTTCCTCAACTTCCAAAAAGAGATTTTCCCTCAACGTAAGGAACTCTTTCGCAGCCTGGCATCCAGCCAGAATCCCAAAGCGCTTTTCATCTCCTGTTCCGATAGCCGCCTGGTGCCAGAACTCGTTACTCAGCAAGAGCCCGGACAGCTTTTCGTTATCCGCAACGCCGGTAATATCGTTCCGTCTTTTGGACCGGAACCCGGTGGCGTATCTGCTACGATTGAATACGCGGTTGTCGCACTTGGTGTGACGGATATCGTCATCTGCGGACACTCCAACTGCGGCGCGATGAAAGCCATTGCTGATAGCCAGCCTCTGGATCCGATGCCCGCTGTGGCTCACTGGTTGCACTATGCCGATGCCGCGAAAGCCGTGGTTGAGAAGAAAACCTGGGATAACCCAATCGATAAAGTTAACGCCATGGTGGAAGAAAACGTTATCGCACAGCTCAATAATATTAAAACGCATCCTTGCGTCGCGGTTGGGCTGCGAAATAATGCGCTTCGTCTGCACGGCTGGGTATATGACATCGAAAGCGGTGAAATCCGTACCCTGGATAAAAACAGCAAAACCTACGTTTCCCTTGCTGATAACCCGCAGGTGCATTTCGAGTAAATTTTCCCCTGGAGCAAGGATGCTCTGGAGAGCTTTTACCTACTTTTGTGCTATAGACAAAAAACGCACTTGCAGCTAGTTTTTAAATAGCCGTTGATGTTTTGCTTTTGCATTGGCCTTAGCTCATCCATTCAGTATTGCAACAGATTGCATGAATTTAGAGTTAAAACAGCTTTTCACCTGAGTGTTTTATCAAAATTATCTAGCAGCGATATCAATTCTGATAATGGTGCAGGCGATAAAAAGGAGCTGACGCAAATGCAAGCGAAATTAAAACGAATGATAAACATGTTATTCTATCATGAATCATGGGATATCATGATTATTAAGGATCATGGTACACACTTATTTCCGAATAATACACTGGATATATTAAGTAAATCCGCTGCACAGCAGTTAAAAAAGAAATATACGTTTCAGGCCGATCCTTTTCTTATTGAAAAAGATGATAAACTGTTTGTTTTTTATGAAGCTTTTAGCTTTCGCAACTCGAAAGGCACGCTCCGATGCCGTATTCTTGATCGTGAACTGGTTGAAATTGATGACGTGAAACTTGAAGGTTTTGACGACCTGATGTGTCATTTGTCATTTCCTTTCCTGATCAATATTAACGATCAGCTCTTCATGATTCCTGAATCATCAGAAAGAAAAGAAGTGATACTATTTCAGTCAGTAGAGTTTCCTACGCGCTGGAAGAAAATTAAAGTTCTAATCTCTGACACCGAAGTGACAGATAACATTTTTCTTTCAATGAACGAGACCTGCTATCTTATGTCGACCACCATGGATAATAAAATAATTATTCATTCGGCAGAGCATCTTCACGGACAGTGGCAGAGAATTACTCCTGCATTGAAGGTGAGCAATCATCATCATCGGGGAGCGGGTGCGCCTTATCTTGTCGATAACAAAATGTATTTCTTAACCCAGGAATGCACACCTGAAACATATGGAAAATCTATCTACATCAAAGAATTAGTCACACTGAATGACGCTACTTTTGATGAGAATCTGATCGAACAAATCAATTCGTCGATCAACCACAGTGACGGCGTTCACACGCTAAATTTCTCAAGTAACTATATTGCCTATGATACAAAAATAAATAAGTTCAGTCTGTTGGCAATCTTTAAAAAAATATCATATAAGTGTATGATTAAATATAGAAACGTATACCTTTCCCGGCAAAATAACTGATCCATTGGATCCTTGGGTGCATTGCTGGAAAATCGCTCGGGTTTTTAGCATTTTTCTGGAGTCTGTATGGCTATTCTTGTCACTGGTGGTGCAGGTTATATTGGTTCACATACTGTTTTAACGCTACTGGAAAGAGGCGATGATGTCGTTGTCATCGATAATCTGGCGAACGCCAGCCGAATCTCACTGGACAGGGTCGCGGAACTCACAGGAAGGGAACCCATTGTCTATATCGCTGATGTTCTCGACAGGCAGGCATTAAAAAACATTTTCGCCAACCATAACATCACTGATGTCATTCATTTTGCGGGCCTCAAATCGGTTTCCGAGTCGATAAAAGAACCCCTTGCTTACTACGAAAACAACGTCACTGGAACGCTGGTTTTACTGGATGAGATGCTGGCCGCAGGCGTTAATCGATTCATTTTTAGCTCATCTGCTACGGTATACGGTAATCCGGAAAGCGTGCCGCTGAGCGAGCAATCGCGTACGGGGGGTACCACCAATCCGTACGGTACCTCTAAATTAATGGTCGAACAGATTCTGGCCGATTTCTCCCGCGCGCAGCCCGACTTCCGCATTACCTGCCTGCGCTATTTTAACCCAGTCGGCGCCCATCCATCGGGTCGGATTGGTGAGGATCCCAACGGTATCCCCAATAACCTGGTGCCGTACATCTCCCAGGTTGCGATTGGTAAGCTGAAAACCGTGTCGGTGTACGGTAATGACTATCCAACCCCCGACGGCACCGGCGTTCGTGATTATATCCACGTCATGGATTTGGCGACCGGCCATTTAGCCGCGCTGGATAGCCAGAACAAAGGCGCAGCCTACAAGGTGATTAATCTCGGTACCGGGGTCGGTTATTCCGTGATTAATCTGATTGAGGCGTTTGAAAAAGCGGCGCAGAAAAAAATAAGCTATCAGTTTGTCGACAGAAGGCCCGGCGACATTGCCGAATGTTGGTCTGACCCGTCACTGGCATACAAAGAGTTAGGCTGGAAGGCCATCTACAACCTTGATGAAATGATGCGTGACACCTGGAACTGGCAAAAAAACAACCCGAATGGTTATAACATCTGATGTACCCGGCAACGAGCCTGAGCCTCTGGCTCGTTGCCATGACGGGTTAGCGTGCCGTTATCGTTGATACGCGATACCAGCCGCTGCTCTGCTTTCCTTCGTTGGCAAAGTTAATTCTTGCCGCCCCGGATTTATCCAGCATCGAAACCTCAATGGCGTATTGCCCTTTCGCCAGTCGGCCCGGCATGGGCAATGCGTAGCTAACCTGATAAACGCCCGGGAGCCAACGTCGTATATCATCCGCCGTATTCCCCTGCGCCACCACCTGATTGGCGCTATCCACCACACGAAATGCCAGCGTGTAGGGCAGATAAATCGGTGCGATACCTTCGTTATACCAGGTACTGTTCAACCTCAACGTTTGTCCGCCGTCCCACACGGACTCATGGCTCAAAGACGCTAAGCGAAACCGATAGCCCAGTTTGGTCAGCGCATCGTCAACAATCGGTCGATAATCGCTGGGTATCGCTCTCGATTTCAGGTTGATCGTGCTGGCGTGCTGCTTGACCGCCCAGTCAAAAATACCCTGCACTTCGGCACGCGTATAGTGGAAGGTGTTCTTCCAGTCCTGCATATATGAACAGATTTCCAGACTTACCGGCGCACGTTTCCAGGCATCGTTAAACCCCGAATAGCTCTGCTGTGCTGCCAGTAATCGCTGCGGGTAATCTTCGGCCATATGGCTCCAGGAGTCCGAAAATACGCGCAGGTCACCCCAGCAATCCGCCCGCCATCCAGCCCCTCGCGCCACCGCATTCGCCAGGCTTTGCCCACCGCTCATCAACATTATTTTCGGCGTCGAAGGGAAGGCAGAAAAGTGCATTGCGACGTAGGGGTCTAACTGCGCGGTGGTGTACTGCTCCAACAGTGGTTTCAGATCAGGGAAATTGCTGTTATGCCATTCACCCCAAGCCCCCACCATGCCGATATCCACAAAAGCGAGATTCTCATTACCGTCGTAGCGTTTTCCAAATGCGTTCAGCAGACGCTGGCTGTACTCAATAAACAGTGGGTCGCTTAAATCTGGAATAAATGTTTTATTATCGGGCGTCCAGCGGCCTTTCACGCCTTTTTTAATCAGCCAATCGGGAATTTTTGTGCCATCCCCCGGATCGGCAAGCACCATAAACCGCAGCCCGACATTCATCGCGGGACGATGCGCTGCCGCGTATTTGAAGGCATCATCCACCAGCGCAAAATTATACTGACCTTCAACAGGCTCCAGCTCTCGCCAGTAAAATCGCTCGTATTCTAATCCGGTATTGGGATAGTCCGCCAGACCCAGCGTTTCACCGTACCCCTGATGGAAACTTGCCACGCCAATCCCCGGATTGGTTAGCGGGCCCGTTAATGCTTTGGGGGTTACGGTCGTTAATGCGGACATAACCGCCAACGGAAAGGACATCAACAACAGCGCAGAAACCCATTTACACTTCATCGCAGTGACGCCCTCCACAGGTTTGTTTACGCTAGCGGTTTTTCAGGCTTAACCACCAGTCCCATATACCCACATGAAAATTTTGGAACACATCAATACCTAATGCTGATTTGATCATATACAGCGTCAGCAATACGCAGCAGGTAACGAACAACACGGCAATCAGCAGCAAAAAAGTGAGCAATATTCTCGACAGGGTCGATTCCTGACGATGCTGCCGACGCAAATCTCTGCCAAACAAAAAAACCAGATAATAGCGTTTACTGAAAAAGGGAAAGCTTCGGCGAATATCGATCTGATGCCGAGAAGTCAGAGTCGAAGCCAGGATCGCTTTTTCCACCCCTTCTTTTTGTTCAGGGGTCAACTCTTGCGCAATCGGCTCGTCAAGATGAGCATAAAATCGTTCGATGACGGGAGGACGATTTTGAGGACTGGTCAAAATTAACCTATATCTTTATCAATTGAGTGATAGACGTTTATCGTCTTTTTGGCGATTTCATGCCAGTTGTAGTTTTGCAAATATACACGATAGTCCACGCTATTGGTTGCCGCCCATTCGGTTAATTTTTCGGTCAGGCTGGTCACATCCCCCACCTTAAAATAGGCCTCGGACGGCAGTTGAACTTCGAGGTTAGCCGGAATATCACTGACGACGGCAGGAAGAGAAAATGACATCGCTTCCAGCAGCGCAATGGGCAATCCTTCATGGTATGAAGGCATCACAAACAGCTGTGCCTGGGAAAACACCGCCTGAAGCTCATCACCACGCAAGAACCCCGTCATCACAACGCCAGGGGTGTCCGCGGCAAGCTTTTTGAGGCGAATGCTGTATTCGGTCGGATGATCCGCATCGCCAATTAACACTAACGGCATAGTTAAACCGCTGCGCTGATAGGCGGCGATGGCATCATGCATCCCTTTTTCTTCCACAAATCGCCCAACCACCACGAGGTAGTTTTTCGGCTGCAGCCCAAAGCGGGAGAGCGTATTGTCGATGGTCAGCGCAGATAACGACCGCGGCTCGTTGACGCCATTGTGAATTAAATGCGCATCATAGCGAGCGTGTTTTTTCTGGATCAGTTGATTAATAACCTCAGAAATCACAATCACTTCGTTGGCATATCTCACTGCCCAACGCTCACCCAGCAGCAATATTTTTTTGGCAACGAATCCCCATTTTTGACGATCGTAATCAGGTCCATGGTGGGTGAACACCACCTTCTTCCCTAACATGCGTAATAATGGGATCACAAGCCCAGGCCCGATAGCATGGACATGCACAATATCTGAATGGTCGATACTTGTCCTAAATGCCGCTAAAACGGAATGGACAATCGCTTCCAGCGAGCGCTTTTTGGGTGCCCACAGCGCGTAGGTTTCAACTTTCTTATATAACGATCGTTTGTAATTTACATACGGCGAGCGTGCAATCACGCAAATATCAACGTCCAACTGCTGCTTAATGGCAGGATATAGATTCTGACAGTGTGTCTCCACCCCGCCCAATACATCAGGAATACCACGCGTACCAAAAACCGTTATTTTTTTACTCATACTATGGCCTGCTCAGCAGTTCTTTATAGAGCGCCAGTAGAGTATCCATATGTTTACTCAGCGCATATTTTTCACTCAATCGCGCACGACCCTGTAAGCCCATGACCCGCGCCTTCTCTGGCGAGTCGGCCAGTGCATCCAGCGCATTTGCTAACTCTTGCACATTGCCAGGTTCGAATAAAATCCCTTCGATACCATCACGAATTTGTTCCGGGATGCCGCCGATGCGCGATCCGATCACCGGCTTGCCTAAGGACATCGCCTCTAATATCGCCATAGAACAGTTTTCATAGCATTCTGAAGGAAGGATCACTGCCCGCGCATGCTTAATAAGGTTATCGAGGGCTTCCCCTTGTTGCACATAACCTAAAAACTCAACGTCCGGGTATTGGGCGACTAATTCATCGTGCAGTGGACCGTGCCCTACAATTTTCAGCGGCGCTTTGTTCTGCATTTTCTCATGCGCCGCCAATAACGTTGCCACGCCCTTTTCACGGCTCAGGCGACCGAAGTACAGCATATAGCCCGCATCGCTTACCTCACCCAGAGGACGACTGTCATCAACGCCATTGACGATGACATCAATGCGCGAATTCGGCAGCGTACGCAACAATACGCCACGTAAAAAGACGCTCGGCGAAACGATCACATCCAGCGCCTGGTAATTTTGCGCAATATATTGCCAGGTCGCCTCTAAAGAGAGCAGGAGGCTTTTTGAAGCAGAGCCTTCCTGGCAACGATACCTGAAAGCATTGAAAACCGTCCCGGTAATACAGGAATCACACACTTTACCGTCGCGCAGCATGGAATAGGCAGGACAGACGATTTTATAGTCATGCGCGGTCAGCACCGTTTTGCAGCCAAAATTGCGGGCCACTTTAATCAACGCCGGCGTCAACTGATGGTAAATGTTATGGAAGTGGACGATATCCGGACGCTCTTTTTGTAGTAGCGCCAGCATCTTTTTGCAGGCCTGCGAATTATGAATAAAGTTAACCGCCGTTTTGAGCCCGCCCAGCAGATTGCTCTCCTGGTGGTAGTCCACATTGCCGACGAAATAATCCGCATAGTCCGAAGGGAAATTGTTCTCATGCTGCATCGAGAAATCAATAACCTGCACTCCGGCCTGTTTCAGCATCTCGCGCTCTTGAAAATAAACGGTTTCCGCGCCGCCTTTAATGAAAAAAAACTTATTCACTAATAAAACTTTCATTGCGCCAGCCTTAGTTATTCATGAATGATTTTACTGTCAGGCGGAGTCAACGGATCGCGTACTGGTTTAGTCAACCCTTTAACAAGTCCCGCAGAAAGCACGGCCAGGTTCATTACGCTCTGCAATCCGTTCAATAACGATCGATTCTGCACGGTTTTCAAGATAATAAAGGCAAGCAAGGGTAGAAATGCAATATCAAAAAGTTCGAGATTGAAGGTCACCGCCGCAATAAACAAGGCAATCAGATACACAGAAAAAATCGCCTCGTTCTTAACCATTTTTAACGCTTTGCCGAAATAAGGTTTTCCCCACGCACAACGTAAAAGCTCGCCCGGTGCCTGATAGTATCCACTTTTCCAGCGGTGCTTCAGCATCTGAAAGGTCGGCATGGTATGCGAAGTATGAATAAAATACGGAATATTCAGACGGCGTAGTTTATAACCCGCATCGAGCAAACGCAGGCCAAGTTCAGCTTCTTCATAAGCGTGCAAATTACGGTTGGTGAGATAACCAATTTTCTCAATCGCAGAGCGGCGATATAACCCACCACCGCCTAAATGGTCGCTATCTCCAAGCGGATAGATTTTACTAATACGCTGCTTACGCGATTTAAATTCATAGTTAACGGCATCGTCCATTTCAACGGTTCCCGCGACACCTGCATATTCCGGCTCAGCCTGCAAAAAAGCGACAGCCTGATCCACAAAGCCCTCTTCCAGCTCCATGTCGCCGTCCATCAGCAACAGATATTCCCCTTCACTATACAGATAACCTAACTGATGCCCGACGCCGCAGCAGCGATCGCCTGGGTCAGTTAAAGAGACCACGGTCACCCCTTTATCGATCGCAAGCTGTTGGGTGTTATCCGTTGACAGGCTATCTGCCACTATAATTTTATGTGGATAATCAACAAGCTGCCTGCGGATACTGTCTATCGTTTTCTCAATACATTCAGATTCATTGAGTGTTTTAATACTCACTGAAATAAACGGTTTTTGGTCCATACAATTACCCTACACAGCGAAGGACGGTTCGACGAATCACTAAACTTGATCCTAGTGATAAATAGAACAGGAATTGTAACATCGGTGTAATCATCAGTATCTGGCTGTAAGGTAAGCTAATTAAGCAACTGATAGCAAAAGCGTTAAACGCCGGTGCAAAGCTCAGCAACTGAAGATCCTGCTGGTCCAGTTGTTCAAGCGTCAGTAATGGCTTTGGCTGACAAACTTTCAGGATATAAATGAATAAGCTAATAAAAAGTAACGTGCCGATCACCCCGACTTCCCACAGCAGCATACTCAGGGAAGTCGAGTCGAGAATTAAGTTATAAATGATATTCAAAAAGCCCGGCGACACCGTACTCCCACTGTTTGTGGCGTTGAGCCCATAACCAAATAACGTTCCTGAAAGCCCCCACAGATCGTTATTTTTCAACCAAAACAGGAACGTCGTAAAGCGCCCTAACTCCCCGGTAGACATGATGTAGTTCGGGTCAAAGATATAGCTTAAGGAGTCGATGAAAATGCTTAACGAGCTTTTCGACGGATCGCCGCCAAACGCGGAAGAATAATAGTACGCGAGGATCACTATCGACAGGCTAATAAGCAGCAGCATGCCCGCCACAATAACCAACAGCGTCTTCAGATTAACCTTACTGACGTCTTTGACGTAGCTCGGTGAGATCCACACCCACGCGAGGAACAGAGGTGACAGCAGAATGACGAACTTCACTTCACCAATAATACATAGCCCGATCCCAAGAACAATGTGCAACGCCATGGACTTGAACGTGGTCAACCCGTGCTTATACTCAGAGACTTTTAACAACATAATCAACAGGCAAAACAGGCCCATCGCAGCAGTGTTACCGCCCCCCATGGGGTCACCGCCAAACGTACCAACCACGGAGTCCCATTTCTCATCTTCGCCACGCACCGCAACGCGCTGGGGAACGACCAGCAAAACCTGATAAATCATTACCGGGATTTGCGCGTAAAACACCCAGTACAGATAGCGCGTTGCACGGTAAACCTGCGACTCCCGGCAAAATCCCAGCAGCAAACAGATCATCACCAGTGACAATGCGATTTCATTTTTAAATGCCACAATCGCGACGGTGATCCCGCCCTGAATCAGCGTCGATGTTCCGGCCAGTATCAGGAACGAAAAATACAACGCCAGGACAATCGTCTCCTGCGCATCCAGCTGCAGCGAGCCATCACGCGTCTGCATCACCAATAATCCCACCATCAACAGGGTCAGGAAAAAGGGGATCCATAGCACCGACTGCATGCCGGTAAAGTATTGCACCAGGCCACACAGGATCAGCGTGACAAAGCTAAAAACCTGTAAATAGTATCCGGTATTCAGCGTCATAGTATCACCGGCTTGTCTTTCAGAAGATTGGCTCGCTTATTCATTTTCAGATAAATGAAGGCGTAGCGAATAAATGTCAGTGAAGAAAACAGGATAACCGACGTAGCATAATCTTTATGAAAATAGGGAATGACGACAAATGCGAATAACACAATCGCCAGCTGTTCCAGTTGGATACGCAGAAAATAGCGGTGGGAACCAAAAATAAGCTCAATCACCGTCAGAGGGCTTATCGCCAGCGCCGGGAATAAATAGGGCAACATGTAGCGCGACGTCTCAATGGAGTTAATCCAGTCTTCGCTAAAGCCCAGACGCATCACTATTGGATAGAAAATAAACACCCCGAGAGTACAGATAACCCCCAGAACCAACAGTAGCAACCGTACCCTGGTATATTCCTGATAATTAAAGGTGTTATTTCTGAAGTCGATAGACCACTTGGAAAAAATAGTATTGCGCACTGCGTTGCCGATGATCACCACCGGCGCCAGGCAAAAGCGGCTAACCACGGAAAAATAACCTGCCGTCAGCGCCGAGAACCAAAAGTTAATCAACATAATCGGCAAATTGCTGCTAGCCATCGCCAGCACTTCCGCACTACCGACTTTGGTAATGTGATGGATATTTTGTTTGAAAAAATGCCAGTTACTGGCAGGTCGCAAATGTCTGGCCGCCACGGAGCGAATATCAAACGAATGCAAAATACAGCTTATGGTCAGCACCATCGTCGCGCAGGCCCATGACCAATAAAACAGTTGCACCTGATGCGTAACCAGAACCGAAAGTAATACCACCACAGAGACAGAGATGCGCTGGAAAATCAGAAAACGAAAATTGGCCGTGCGCAGCGACAGGTTTTCCGAGATTAAAACCCACGCCGTCGCCAGCGTCAGCAAATAGAGGAACATGATGTTCTGGTGAAACAGCCACGCTGTCAGTACGGCGTACGGTAAGGCAATGATCGTGCTTTGGATCAGGCAAAAAACGACGTTCTGTACCAGTTCGTCGTCGTGCTGTTTTGGAATTAAAAGCTGCGATGCAAAGGTGCACACCTGCGCGCCCACCACGGCGATGCTGTAATTGAGCGCATAAAGCCCCACCTCAGCCATATCGTACTTGTGCGAAATCAACCAGATAGACAGCGCACCAATCAACTGCGAGATGACTGATGAACCGGCTATCGTGGAAGCGCTCTTCAGTAGACTCATACCCGGCCTGGCGTCGTCATCAGTTGATCGGTACTGAAGTTAAGTGAACGCAGACCCTCCTGGGTTTCAAGATCTTTTTCTTCAACCGCATTGAGTACCGCGCCAATCACCACGCCGTTATTTTCCTCAATCTTATCCAGCGCGCTGGCGATGTGTCCCGCCGACTCCACCCCGGCTTTCACAATGAAAACAACCCCATCGACGGCACGTTTGATCAGTTGAACATCCTGACTCTGATTCACAGCAGCAACATCAATAATGATGCGCTGATAATGCGATTTCAGTTCGCGCATTAAGGGTTCAACATGCTCCGACGACAACATCAGTAAAGAAGAGATGGTGCTCTTGCCGTGCGCAATAAAGTCGAGATTATCACTGAGCGTGATCCGCGCCTGTTCCAGCTGAGTCTCTCCGCGCAGCAGCTCAGCCAGGCCTGCGGATGTAGGTGATGCCAGTTCAGAAGAAAGCCCGCCCGTATTAAAGAAATCCGCATCAATAAGCAGCGTTTTCTGGTCAAAACTAAAGGAGTTCGCTAACAGATTCGCCAACAAAGAACGCCCATCACCGTGTTCCGTCGATGCCACGGCGAGCGTCTGTAATGGACGATTATCCAGCATAATCCGGGTACGGATACCGTGCACAATATCGGCATTCAGCGGGTTCTTCAGGATCATGTCCCGCACTTGCGCACGCCCTGAGGTTCCACTAAAACGACGGATTTCGCCCAGCGGGGTAACGTTGAGGCGCTTTTTCATGCGACTCAGGCTGGCGATTGAGTTATCCATCGCCGCTTTGACAATGAAATACATGATGCTGAACACGACCACCAGCATGACCACCATCACCAACAGCAGTGATTTATTCGGCTTCGCCGGTTTTAATGCGGGAACTGCGGGATCGTATAACACCGCATCGGCATTCACGCCGGACAGCGACAGCTCCTGAGTACGCTGATAGAGCGATTTATACAGGTCTTCCATTTTATCTAACGACAGTTTTTGGCCGTTCCAGGCATCCCGTTTTGACGCCATTTTCTGGAAGATCTCTTTCTGCTGTTCCACCTGTTGCTGATAGTTCTTTTCATCCGCCAGCGCCGCCAGATATTGCTGACGTAAGCCGACTTTCAGCTCACCCAACACCCGTCCGGTTTGGCTTTGGATCGACTGAACATCGGCCTCTGCTTTTAAAATGGCGGGGTTTTTTGGCCCATAAACTTTGCGCAGTTCAGACAACGTACGCTGCGCCTGAATCAGCGCAATGCGCAGATCCTGAATCTGAGCGTGGTTAGAGACCGAAGGCAGCGAGATAACGCTCTCGGCGGACTTCCCTGCTCCATTCACCTCGTTATAAACGGATTCAGCGGCAACACGACGTTGGGTCGCGTCGGCCAGACGATTGGTCACGATACTTAACTGCTCAGTTTCAAAACCATCGATACCGCGAAAGGTCAACAGCCCGGCATTTTTCAGATAGCTTTCCATCTCTTCTTTTTGCTTCGCTATCGACTTCTGAATCTCTTCCATTTTTTCATAATTCAGTTCGCGGGCTTTCTCTACTTTCTGACGCTTTTGCTCCAGCGTATAGTTGATGAAAGCCTGCGCGACGCCGTTGGCGATATCAGCCGCAACCTGGGGCGAAGTCGATTCATAGGTAATAGAGGCGAGGTTCGTTGTCCGAATACCGATGACATTCAGGTTTTTCGACAACGTTTTCAGCGCCAGCTCCATTCTCAGTTGCCGACTTTCACTGCTATCAGCGCCCTGAGCATCGGCTTTTTCCCCGGTAAATGCCGGGTTTTCATCCAGCCTCATATCGCGAACGGCTTGCTCGAGCACAATTCGTGAATGCATCAACGCATATTGCGTTTCGTAGTAACCACTGCGCGTTGAATCGAAACCATCAACCTGTGGGAACGGAGAAACGTTATCGGCCTGCGCCTTAATCAGCACCGTCGCCGTTGATACATACTTTGAGGACATCATGCTGATTAACGGATAAGCCACGACCCCGGCAACGATACCGGCCAGCGCGATTTTCCAGGCGTTCTTTTTCAGCGCTTTGGCAAAGCGGGAGAATTCAACTGTGCTTTCTCGTTTTTTGCCGTTTTCCACTATTGATAGTTTCATCGTCAGAAGAACCCCATGCCAATAATCACGACATCCCCAGGATGAACAGAGTGCGTTAAATCAACATTCTCAAGCAGCTGATTGCTACCTGACAGGCGAATGTTGATATCTTGACGGTCAGCACGATCTGTAAATCCCCCCGCCTGCGCAATAGATTTCTCGACGGTAAGTCCTGGCTCATAAGCGAATCCATTCGGACTTTTCACCTCGCCAGAAACATAGTATTTACGGAACTCGGCAATACTCACCGTCACCATCGGAGTAGTAAAATAATCTCCAGTCAGGCGTTGAGTTAATTCGTTAGTCACCTGCTCAACAGTTTTATCTTTTAATATAAGAGCACCAACAAACGGGAAATTAATCTCCCCACTCTTATCCAAAATAAACCGCATCGTCATATCGGGTTGACCATGAACAGCGATATTGACAGTATCCCCTGCCCCAAGTCGGTAATCCTGCTGAACAGTAGCAGGATCGTCCATTAATCTCGGGCTGGACGTTGTGCATCCGACCATCAGGATACTGAATAGCAAAACCGCGCACAGTTCTATTATTTTCATTTTAGATCTGAACCTTAGCTTTAAGCATAATCATAGAATTATCATAACCCAACGTTCTGATGACTTCCTGATTGTCGTTGGGACCGATATAAAACGAATCAGTATCCTTATTCGAATTCAACGTATCTATTTGATATTTAATCTCAAAATTGACCGACGGTGTGTAGTCATAGCTCATGGTTACGCTAAATACCCCATCTTTATCATGCCGATCTTTATTCTGTTTTTTATAGTCTTCTGAAGTGTATGAGTAATCCAGCAAGGTAGAAAAACGGTTGCCTAACCAGAAGTGCTGGTAAGAAAGACCATA
This sequence comes from Citrobacter sp. Cb004, assembly GCF_030337065.1. Classification (NCBI taxonomy): domain Bacteria; kingdom Pseudomonadati; phylum Pseudomonadota; class Gammaproteobacteria; order Enterobacterales; family Enterobacteriaceae; genus Citrobacter; species Citrobacter sp. Cb004. The sequence goes on from NZ_JAOWCH010000071.1 coordinate 51,667, forward strand.
CTGGGTGACTAAAATATATCCCCCAACTTCCGATGGGTCTTTAATGCTTTGCGCTGAGTGCACCGTGAAAACAGACTGCTGTAACGGCTTCCACTCCCCTTTTATATCCCAGTTTAGACCATTAAAATCATGCGAGTTTGCGTTGTTTTCAAATGTCTTGTACAACCATGAAATATTCATATCGACATTGGTTTTTCCCGTCAACTGCGACTTCAGGCCATACAGCAAATAATACTCATTAGTGTCTTTTTCTGAGTTGTTATCATAGTGACGCTGGTTAGTAATAAAGCTATAGCGAAAACGCGTTCTGGATGTGTATTGGTCAAAAATTTCTGCCACCAGGCTATTTTCGTGCCATTCCTGTTCCTGAATGTAATTGTAGAAATCTTCACTACTCTCCTGGGCGTCGGACGTATTACCGAACGTCAGTTTTTTGTATAACAACGCCAGTTCCGCTTTCCCGCGCCCATCCGGCGCGCCATAGCTGTAGCGCAATTCACTGTTAATAAAATTCGTCGTCAGCGGAGATTTAATCCCATACTGCTCGAATTGACCCGGTAGAAACCCCTCAGTGATCCCTCGACCGCGGGATTCGTGCCCAAGCGTATCCTCCAGATTGAGTGTTAAGCCGTGCTTGATCCCATAGCGCCAGGCACCGTTAAAACGGAAAAAATGATCGTTATAGTTATCAGCGGAATCGCTTGAGTAGTTACGATAATCACCGGAGTACATCAGTAAATACTTATCCTGACCGCGCTCTCCGATCATACTCAAAACGGGCGCTGCGCTCTGAAACGAGGAACCGATAGCATCTCTGCTATGTGGCTGATAAGACACGTTATCATTATAACCATAGTCCACAGCGACCTTGCCCTGGAAGTCGATCCCCGCAAAGCCAATGTGTGATTTCGGTGTTAAATCAGCCCATACGGGCTGCGATATCACGATTCCGGTAATCACGAGTAATTTAGTATGCATTCTTACCGATAAATCCTTTGAAAATAGTTTTAATAATAATTTTTATATCCAACCATAAAGACCAGTTTTGAATGTACTCAATATCGTACTGAACCCTTTTTTCCATCTTATAAAGCGCATCGATTTCCCCGCGGAAACCGTTGATCTGCGCAAGCCCGGTGATCCCAGGCTTAACTTTATGGCGGATCATGTAATTTTCGACCTGTTTACGGTACTGCTCATTATGCGTAACCGCATGAGGTCTGGGACCGACAATCGACATACTTCCCTGCAATACATTGATAAATTGCGGCAGTTCATCCAGTGAGGTGCGGCGTAAGAAACTACCAAACTTGGTTACCCGCGGATCGTTTTTAGTGGCCTGAATAACCGTATCGGCGTTCTCCATAACGCGCATCGAGCGAAACTTCCAGACCTTAATTTTTTGCCCGCTAAGACCATACCGGTCTTGTTTGAAAAAGACTGGCCCGCGGGAAGTGAGTTTGATTCCAATGGCAATGGCCAACATCAGCGAAGAAATCATCACCATAATGATGCTACCAAGTACCAAATCTTCCGCCCGCTTGATAAACGACCCCGCCCCTTCAAACGGCGAACTAAAAATGCCAATAGTTTGCAGGTTGTGAATGGAGCGCAGCTTGGACATGTTGTTACTGTAGGTGTAGAAGTCAGGAACAATATACGTATCTACGGTAGTGTCTGACATCATCGCCAAAAAATGACGAATGCGTTGTAAAGCTACCATCGGTAAAGCGATGTAGATTTCGTCTATATTTCCCTGCCGGGCTTCCTCAACCAGATTGATCACCGGCCCACGAAAGGGGCTTTTTACCTTATCGACGATATCGCCACAGCGGGATAAGGCGCGCTCATCATAAAAAGCCAGATCCAATGTGATATTAGCGTATTCATCCATTAACGCGTTTTCTGCCGCCAGACCATTGTCAGTCAGACCAATAATCGCCACGCGCATACTCTTTTTCGTTGAATATTTAAAAATGAAAAAGCGAATGTAATAAAGAAAAGGTAATGGGATGAAGTACCAGTAAATAATCGCTGAATAAAAGGGGGAAGGCAGTTTGTCTAAGTAGCCGAGAGACTCGGGTTCAGCCACCGTCATGCTGACCAGTTCGTTAAAAAAAATCGCCAGCAGCGTACAAAAAACCAACCGTTTTTGATTACGTAAACCGATCGTCTTAATCTTTTGTTGATAAATTTTAATGTATTCAGCAAACAGTAAGAAAAAGACTGAGAAGAGAATACTCAGAATGGCAATGGTGTTAAATGGCGCTAGACCTAACAGATGGGCGCTAAAAATTAACGTCGCATTGATTACAATGAAATCGACCAGCTTTAAAAAGACTGGATATCCGTGGCTGCTAATTTTTAGCGATTTTTTAAGCATATCTCAGCCCATTATTTATTGATTTTTAATTGTTTTTTTCCTCATTTATGTTGCTAATTATATCACAAGTCTTAAAAACGCAACGGCACACCGTCATTAAATGTAAAAAACAATGTAATACAATGTGATGAGTTTCGCACCACACAAATACAACCCAATGATTCAATTGATTATTTATTAATGTTCTTTTTTATTTTTATCATTATAAAAAATGATAAAATGCAACATAAACGTCATTGACATTTCACAATTCATAAGCTAGCACGGGTAGAATCACATGATGAGCGCCTGACAACGGGTTAACCTTACAAAAAGCAATACTTTGTCCAAACCTCGTTGCGCTACGGTCAGTGATGAGAGTCCTGGAGAGCGACAGAAGAAATCAATAAGTGTATTTATAATTCCCACCATAAAAATAACTTAGTAACACATTTACAAAGCAATGATTAGCAACCTTATTATAAATAAGGTACTTTACGAGGAGTATGGGATTGCTTTCATTTTCACGCTCAAAATTCAAAAAAAAACGAATAATAAAAAAAATTTAGTTTAAATAATTGTAGCAAATCCGAGGAGATGAAGCGGCAAGCATGACTTCAATTAAAACGATAGCCAATCATTGAGAAAATGCGTGTTACATATTACTAATGTCAACATTCTGCATGAACACACCTTTAACATCAGAATTTTCAGCGCTTACCAACACATCAATTTAAAATAAAGAGAAGAGAATAAATGACAGCATTAAAATTTTGTTAAAAGCAGCGTAAATCGCCCCAACGAATTATTGATAACAATGTATACACTTTTGTTAAGATATATATAAAAACACCTTCCAAAGCCATTCAATCATGCCAAAAAATTTTGTTTACTTATTTTTCGCAAATAAATAATATCCGCGCCGGATTACTTGTTGAGCAATTTACGCACGTTATTCATTTCTTTCAAATGAAGTCCTACATCATTTTTTGACGTTGATGAACTCCAGCTGAATCTGTGCCTCTGACAAGTACTTTTCTGAGTAAATAATAAATTTAACGGAGTTATGATGATGAAAACTGCACTTACCAGCAGTGTACTGGTCGCATTGTTTGCCGCTAATGCTGGCGCAGCAGCGAATTACGTTACCACTGCCGCAACAGGTTCTAAAGCCACCGCGACGGTCCATTTTACCGGTGAAATTGTTGCCAGTACCTGCGTGGTGAGCACAGCAAACCAGCCAGGTAAAACAGTGGCATTGCCACAAGTTACCAACCAGCTATTTAGCGGCGCGGGCTCTAGCACCGGTAATACTCCGTTTACGTTGCAATTTAGCGGCTGTAGTGGGGTAACTGGAGGAAGCGGCTATGTGGTGGTCTTTACTGGTAAAACCCCTGGCAGTAACGCAGCACTTCTGCAAGCGACTCGTGGTTCGACTCCTGCCACCGATGTTGGCATCGAAGTGGATCAAGCGGGTCATGCCCTTAATTTCGCTTCAGGTAGTAATGAGGTGATATTAACACCAGATCATAATGGCGATGCACAAATCGATCTGGTCGCCAAATATCAGCAAATTGGCGCAACGCTGCCTGCGGCTGGCACGATCACTGCGGATATGAATTACACCGTCATTTATAAATAACGGACGTTGATTGCTATGGATGGCACTCTTCCCTGAACCTGGAAAGTGCACCTGATGAATAAAATATTCTTTTACCTGTTGCTGTGTGTGGTTAGCACCGCTCACAGCGCAATTAATTTGGGTCAAACACGCGTTATTTATAATGAGAACGATAAAGCGGCGATGTTTGACGTCAACAATAATACAGACAAGCCATATATGGTACAGACGTGGCTGGATAATGGTAATCCGGATGAGACACCTGCCAATCTGCCAATGTTAATTACGCCTCCGATCCTGAAACTTGACGGCCATAAATCAGCCGTGTTGCGAGCTATTTATCAGGGCAACGGCTTTCCTGAGGATGTTGAATCTGTAGTGTGGATTAATGTGCAGGAAATCCCCACCATCGAGAATGAAGAAAATACCTTACAGCTGGCGCAGCGTATTCGCATCAAACTATTTTATCGCCCTGTTGGGCTGAATATGACGCTACCTGAAGCCGTTGAGAAATTACAGTGGCAGTGCCACGGTCATACTCTGCGGGCGGTCAATGCGACGCCGTTACATATCTCCCTGACGCAATTACATATTAACGGCCAAAACATTGATGCCGACATGATTAATCCGCATGGCGAACGCACGTTTGCGTTGTCACAGCAAAAAGTCAGCCATATCGGTTTTAGCTGGGTAGATGATTACGGCGGCACTAACGCGGTTAATAACGTCCCGGTATCTTGCAATTAAGCTGGGGTTGCACATGATGAAAAAAAATAAGCACCCGCAACGGTACACCCTCTTTACGCTGTCAACGCTGGCCGTGTGCATACCTGCATACGCCAGCAGCACGCCGCAGTTTAATACCCGTTTTGTACATGGTACGCAAAATATTACCTCCGTAGTGCAAATAGCCCGTAATGACGGACTTAGCGAAGGCACGTTTGAATACGATATATATCTTGACCATAGCTTCGTCGAAACGCGCAATGTTGACTTTAAAAGACGTAAACCACAAGGCAAGCCGCAACCTTGCCTGAGCTCGGACGCTCTGCGCAAATACGGGATTAAAATCCCTGAGGGTAACGCCGATACCTGCGTGGAGCTCACGGCTCTGATCGCAAACAGTCGCCTGACGGCAGATGCAAACTACCAGCGCATTGATATTTCAGTACCAGAAGCGTTTCTGCTTTCGACTGCGCATGACGCCGTGCCTGAATCGGCCTATGACGATGGGATTAATGCCGCTTTTGTCGGCTACAACGCCAATACGACGCACCTGATTGAACAGGGTCAGGATCATGACTCTGTTTTTGCCAGTTTTGCCAACGGTATAAACCTGGCGGGATGGCATTTTCGTAACCAGTCTACTTTCAGCTATGCCAGCGGTTCAGGCCGTCAATGGCAGGCGGTTTCCACGTGGGTGGAACGTAATATTATTGCACTGCGTAGCCGCTTGCGCTTCGGGCAAACATATACTGACGACGATGTATTTGACAGCATCCAGTTTACCGGGGCACAGCTCACCAGCGATGAAAACATGTTGCCTGATAGCCAACGCGATTTTTCGCCAGTCGTTCGCGGCGTCGCCAATAGCAATGCCACAATCGAAATCCGTCAAAATGGCTATCTGATTTACAGCAAAAACGTCGCGCCGGGCGCATTTGACATCGACGATATTAACCCCAGCAACCAAAGCGGCGACCTGAACGTCAGCGTTATTGAAGCCGATGGCAGTCGGCGTAATTTCACTGTGCCTTATTCGGCGGTCCCGAACATGCTGCGTGCAGGTAACAACCGCTTTCAGTTTACGGCAGGGGAATACCGCGACGGTTACAGCGGCGGCTGGCGGCCCCGCTTTGTTCAAGGCACATTGAGTTATGGTCTCAGCTTTGGCTCCACGTTGTACGGTGGTTTCCTGACCGCAGAAAGCTATAATGCGATTGCCACCGGGATCGCGCAGGATCTGCACCAGTTCGGCGCGATCTCTTTCGATATCACTACCGCCAGAGCGCAACTTGCCAGTGGAGATACGTCCACAGGACAAAGTTACCGTTTCTTATACTCCAAATCGCTGAACCAGTACGGTACGGATTTCCGTCTGGTAGGCTACCGCTACAATACCTCCGGTTATTACAGCTTTAGCGACACCATTAACGAGCATAACAGCTGGTCCTCGGGCTATTACGACATCGCCTATGACGACCCGAATCAACAGCTGCGTTTCCCTGGCGAGGAGCACAACAAAAAGCATTACTACACCACTAACTACAATAATCGCCGCCAACGTTTTGAGGTCTCTGTTAACCAGCGTTTGTGGGATAACGCCTCTCTTTACGTCAGCGCCAGCCAGCAAAACTACTGGCACAACGGGAGTCACGACCGCACGATACAGCTGGGTTACAACGATACACTGGGGAAAATCAACTGGAGCGTTTATGTACAGGATACCCGTAACCAGTACGACTACCAGGACCGCAGTATCAACCTGACGCTTTCCATTCCATTCGATTTCATGGATAGCCGCGGCTTTGTCTCCACCAACATCATGCATAGCCAGCAGAATGGCGACAGCTACTCCACCAGCTACAGCAATACAGCATTTGACGATCGTCTGAGCTGGGGCGTTCAGGGCAGTACCACCGATCGACAGGATTCCTCTGCCGGGGTTAACGCCGCCTGGCAAGGCGATAAGATGAATGTTCAGGGGGGCTACAGCGCAGGACGCAACTACCAGAATATGAATATGGGCATCAGCGGCGGGGCAATGCTGCACGCAGGCGGCGTGACGCTCATGCACTCTCCTGGCGACACCATGGTGTTGGTCGAGGCCAAAAATGCCAACGGTGTCCATATCCAGCAACAAAATGGCGTGGCCATTGACGGTAACGGCTATGCGGTCCTTACCGCCGCAGACGCATGGCATTACAACGTGGTGAGTCTGAATACCGCTGATATTGGTGCCGGGCTGGATATTCCGCAGGCACAGAAAAAAATTGTTCCAACAGAGAAAGCCATCGGCAAAGTGGTGTTTGAAACCTTCAGCGGCCGCAACTATCTGGTAAATGCCGTCATGCCCGGCAACATTGCCCCCCCGGTCGGCGCGAACGTACGAGATACCAAAGGTCGTAGCCACGGTCTGGTCGGTATGCATGGCGCACTGTATGCCAGCGGCGTGGAAGACAATTCTCGCCTGGAAGTGCGCTGGGGCTCCCACGCAAATGAACACTGCTTTATTCAAATGCCGGATAACCATAACCAGCCGGTGAAGAAAATTGGATATACACAAATTACCGCCCAGTGCGTCGGCTCGTAAGGTGCAATCAATGAATCCGTTAAAAATAGTTAAACTCGTGGTGCTGCTTTGTTTGCCGATATTCAGTAGTGCAAGCTATGCGGTTACCTGTACAGCAAACAGCGTCTCCGTACACGTTGATCCCATTAAAATCAGCCACAGTACCACCGCTGGGGACACCGTTTGGGTGTCCAATCCACAAACCGTTAGCGTCACTTGCCGCGACACAGACTATATGCCCCACGGCGAAGCCGCCAGAATCTACATCGACCCTGATCATGAGTTTGCGCATTTTCTGCAGGGAACCAATATGAAACTGGTGGTGAGCATTGATGGTCGCCCCTACGATCAAAGCGCCCAGGCCGTCACCACCCAATATCAGGCAACGTTGCCCCGAACACGTTCAGACAACTACTGCAGCAGTAATAACCACAGCCATGCCAGTGACTGCCAGGCGCGCCCACAAACATTTTCTTTCACCTTTAACCTCAGTCTGGTCGCTACCGGAAAACTCCCGGATCCTTTGCCTGCGCTGGCCGGTCGCACCATCAACAAAGTTTTCGTCGTCGACGGTATTGGCAGCATTAACGCCTGCGGTTCGCATTGCTCCACCAGCAATCCGGCAAAAAACTTTGGCCCCGCGCTTAATGGCCTGAATAACATCAGTTATATCAACTGCGAACCGCTCGTCTCTATCAGCTCTGACAAAGGAACGGATACCGTCGAGTTTGGCAGGATCAGCATTACCGAAGCAAAAGTGGGAAAAGATAACAGCCACAGTAAACAGTTTGCCGTTATTGCCGCAGAAGCCGCCGGGAAGCATGAATGTCGCGGCATCAACTACGCGGTAACGTTTACCGGCACCACAAGCAACAGCGGCGCAGTTTTTACCGGTCAGGGTACGCCAGATATCGGCGTGACGCTCCAGGATGCTGCACACCCCGGCTCCGGGGACATTATCAGCGGCAACCGTATAGATTTTGCCAGCAGCGCATTTACCAACCAGAGCGACAGCCGACGCAAAGAATTCATGGCAACCCTGTTCTGGCTGAAAAATCCTCCCCAACCCGGCACATTTAGTATCCCTGTCAATGCGACGGTGACCTTTAAATAACAGGCGCAGGACGATGCAGATCGTCCTGCGCGTCTCGCACCAGGCATAAAAACCGCAGTCGTACGCTTAACCCGCCTAATGTTTCACTCCGTGATAGCTCAGGGTGCGTGCGGTGCAGACGAGCAATGTCGTTGACCAGTGCCAGGCCTATCCCGGCGCCAGGGACATTACCGACGTTTTCAAGGCGATGAAACGGTAGCAGCGCCTGGTGCACCATCTGCTCATCGATACCCGGCCCGCTATCTTCAACCACCAGCACCAACGCCTCTCCTTTTCGCAGTAGACGGGCGGTTACCACACCATGCGGTGGCGTGTATTTCAGTGCGTTATCCAGCAGATTCCCGCACAGTTCGCCAAGCAGGACTTCATCGCCCTCAATCCACACCGCATCCTGTTCCCCTTCATAGCCCAGATCGATCCCTTTACTGCGCGCCTGCGCCAGTCGAGTGAAACAACTGCTTTGCACCACCTCATACAAATTAACCGGCGAGAAGTGCCTTTCTCCTTGCTCTTTGCGCTTCACAGCCGACAACTGTAACAGCCTTTCCGTCAGTTGAATGGTGTTGTCCAGCGTGGAGCTCATGGCTTGCAGACTCTCATACCATTGCTGCGGCTGCTGGCTGGCGAGGGCCACCGACGCCTGAGTTTTTAGCACCGCCAGCGGCGTTTTAAGCTGATGGGAAGCATCCGCGCTGAAGCGTTCCTGGCGAGAGATCAGGCCGCGAAGTCGGTCCAGATAACGGTTGAATGCCACAATCAACAGACGGGTTTCCGACCACGGCAGCAGCTCCGGCAGCGGCGTCAGCAGCCCAGGCTCGCGACGCACCATCAGCGATGACAGCTGGCGCATCGGGCGTAACACCCGACGCAGCAGCCAGCCGACCAGCACCAGCGTGAGCAGCACCAGCAGCCCTTGCGAAACCCACGAGGAAAACAGCAGCTGTCGCGCCAGGTAACGTCGCGATTGCAGCGTTTCGGCGACATAAATCTCGGCCATGCCGATAATGCCGCCCTCGTTGACGGGCTGCAGCAGACGCGCCACGCGAATTGCCTGCCCGCGATATTCAGTGTGATAAAACCACGCCAGCGCCGGATAAAGCCGCGTACGCGATGTCGCAGGCGGCATCGCAGGTAAATCGTCATAACCTGAGATAACCTTCCCCGCCGGATCGACCACCTTGTAATACAACCTGTCGTTCATATTCAGCTCAAAGCTGTCCAGCACCACCCACGGCACATTCACTTCCAGCTGTTTGTTGTGCACCACCAGTCGCTCGGAGACGGTTCTGGCAGACGAGAGCAGCGTCCGGTCATACGCCTGCGTCGCCGCCTGTAGCGCGCTGACATAGCTGTTAAATGCCGACAACCCCCACAACAACATGAGCGGCAAACCCAGAAACATCAGCAGTTGCAAGTACAACGATTGGGGTTTAACCCACTTCATCGCTACGCTCCAGCACATAGCCCAGTCCGCGCAGCGTGGCGATGCGCACATCGCTTCCCTGTAGCTTTTTACGCAGACGATGGATGTAGAGCTCAATGCTTTCGGGGCTGACCTCATCGTTTAGACTGAAGACCTGTTCAAACAACTGCTGACGCGAAACCGGTCGCAATCGACGGTACATCAGCACCGTCAGCAATGCCTGTTCGCGCGGCGTGAGCGCCAGCGGCTGCCCCTGCAACAGAAAATAGCCCTCATCGTGAAACGCCAGTTCGCCCAGTTGCTGTATGCCCTGCACCTGCCCCGCGCTGCGGCGTAGCAAAGCCCTCAGCCGGGCATCCAGCTCCTCGATTTCAAACGGTTTTGCCAGATAATCATCGGCCCCAACGTTCAATCCTTTCACCCGATCGGCCACCGCGCTGCGCGCCGTCAACAGCAGCACAGGAAGCGTCTGCCCGCGTTTGCGCAGGCGCTGAACGACGTCAAGACCATCCAGTCCCGGCATATTGATGTCCAGCACCGCCAGCGCGTACGTTTCGCTATGTAAAAGATGGTCGGCCGCCAGGCCATCAAAAACACAGTCGACGGCAAAACCGTTTTGCACCAGCGCTTTCTCCAGCCAGTGAGCTAACTCACGGTTATCTTCCGCTAATAAGAGACGCATATCACATCCTGTAAAGTTTCTGCCGCATTGAAAGGGAATTGAAAGGTTAATGTTTTAACAATCACGCAACCGAACTGCTACACATCGGCTCACATAATCACAAAAATCTTCTTCCGTACCCGAAAATCCGGTTTTCCGGCGTGAGGATAAACAATGAAAAAACAGTTACTTCGTACCCTTACTGCAAGCATTTTACTGATGAGTACCTCTGTTCTGGCGGAACAAGCGCCATCGCGCACAGAATGTATCGCCCCTGCTAAACCTGGCGGTGGTTTCGATCTCACCTGTAAGTTGATTCAAGTGAGCATGATGGAAACCGGCGCTATCGAAAAACCAATGCGCGTAACCTACATGCCCGGTGGCGTTGGCGCCGTGGCCTATAACGCGATCGTCGCGCAACGTCCGGCTGAAGCGGGTACCGTAGTGGCATTCTCCGGCGGCTCGCTGCTGAACCTGTCACAAGGGAAGTTTGGTCGCTACGGCGTTGATGATGTCCGCTGGCTGGCAAGTGTGGGCACTGACTACGGCATGATTGCCGTACGCCAGGACTCACCATGGAAAACGCTGAAAGATCTGCTGACGGCAATGGAGAAAGATCCTAACAGCGTGGTCATTGGCGCAGGCGCCTCTATCGGTAGTCAGGACTGGATGAAGTCGGCGCTGCTGGCGCAAAAAGCCAATGTCGATCCACACAAGATGCGCTATGTGGCCTTTGAGGGCGGCGGCGAACCGGTCACCGCGCTGATGGGGAATCACGTCCAGGTGGTTTCCGGCGATCTCAGCGAGATGGTGCCTTATCTTAGCGGCGACAAAATCCGCGTGCTCGCCGTGTTCTCTGATGAACGTCTGCCAGGCCAGTTAGCTAACGTGCCAACCGCCAAAGAGCAGGGTTATGACCTCGTGTGGCCCATCATTCGTGGCTTCTACGTTGGACCAAAAGTCAGCGACGCCGAGTATCAGTGGTGGGTTGATGCCTTTAACAAACTCCAGCAGACCGATGAGTTTAAAAAGCAGCGCGATCTGCGCGGCCTGTTTGAATTCAACATGAGCGGTAAGCAGCTCGACGAATACGTGAAAAAGCAGGTCACGGATTACCGTGAGCAGGCGAAAGCCTTCGGTCTGGCGAAATAAGCGCAGAGGCAAAGATGATGAGCGATCGTATTTTTGCAGGTATCTGGCTGTTGCTCTGTATAGCCGGGCTGTTCGTAGCCTGGCAAATCACCAGCGAATACAGCTATGAGCCGGTTGGGCCGCGTCCCTTTCCGCTTGGCATTATCAGCCTGATGCTGGTATGCGCCGTGGCGCTGCTGTTGCGCCATCCCGACACCATCAGTTGGCCCCGCCGTCACGTGCTGCAAAAGCTACTGACGATGGTGATTGTTCTGTTGATGTACGCCTGGGGTTTCGAATGGCTCGGTTTTCCCATCGCCACCGCCATTCTCACCGTGGTGATTGGCATGCTGTTCGGCGCAACCATTCCGGCTGCGGGGATTTCCGGCGCGGTACTCGGCATTCTGCTGTGGTATGCCTTTGACCGACTGCTTGACGTCACCTTACCACTCGGCGCCTGGCTGGGTTAACGGAGAAACGATGGATACCTGGATTTATCTTTCTCAGGGTTTCGCGGTGGCCATGACGCCGGAAAACCTGGTCATCGCCCTGATTGGCTGTTTTGTCGGTACCATTGTCGGGCTGTTGCCTGGTCTTGGACCCATTAACGGCGTGGCGATCCTGCTGCCTCTGGCCTTCGCTTTGCATCTGCCAGCAGAATCTGCGCTGATCCTGCTGGCTACGGTCTACATAGGTTGTGAATACGGTGGACGTATCTCCTCCATCTTGCTGAATGTTCCCGGCGATGCGGCGGCGATTATGACCGCGCTGGATGGCTACCCGATGGCGCAGCAAGGCCGCGGCGGCGTTGCGCTCTCTATCTCGGCGGTCAGCTCTTTCATTGGTTCGCTTATCGCTATCGGCGGCATCATTCTGTTTGCCCCGGCGTTAGCCCAATGGTCGCTGGCCTTCGGTCCGGCGGAATACTTTGCCTTAATGGTTTTCGCCATTGCCTGCCTCGGCAGCATGATGGCGCAAAACCCGCTGAAATCATTTCTGGCAGCGCTTATCGGTCTCGGCCTTGCGACCGTCGGCGTAGACGCCAATACCGGGGTTTATCGCTTTACCTTTGACAGCGTTCATCTCTCCGACGGTGTGCAGTTTATCGTGGTAGTGATTGGGCTGTTCTCAGTCTCTGAAATACTGTTAATGCTGGAACATACCAGCAGTGGCCAGACGCTGGTGCGTAAAACGGGCCGCATGTTATTTAACGCCAAAGAAGGTGCGCAGTGCGTTGGCGCAACCCTGCGTTCATCGGTGATTGGCTTTTTCGTCGGCGTCCTGCCCGGCGCGGGCGCAACCATTGCCAGCGCTATCACCTATATGACCGAGAAAAAGCTCAGCGGCAATAGCGACAGCTTTGGCAAAGGGGATATACGCGGCGTGGCGGCCCCCGAAGCCGCCAACAACGCCTCGGCCTGTGGCTCCTTTATCCCGATGCTGACGCTCGGCGTACCGGGCTCCGGCACCACGGCGGTGATGATGGGCGCTCTGACGCTGTACAATATCACCCCGGGTCCGGCCATGTTCACCGAACAGCCGGATATCGTTTGGGGGCTGATTGCGGCGCTGCTGATTGCTAACGTGATGCTGCTGGTGATGAACATCCCGTTGATCGGCCTGTTTACCCGTATGCTGACCATCCCCTTGTGGTTTTTGGTACCGGCTATCGCGGCAGTCTCCGCGGTGGGCGTGTATGCCGTCCACAGCACCACTTTCGATCTGGTGCTGATGGTTGCCCTCGGCGTGCTGGGCTACATATTGCGCAAAATGCACTTCCCGATGTCGCCGTTGATTTTAGGCTTCGTTCTCGGGGAAATGCTGGAGCAGAACCTGCGTCGGGCGCTGTCTATCAGTAACGGTAATATGGATATTCTGTGGGCCAGCGGCGTGGCGAAAGTGCTGCTGGTGATGGCGGTACTGGTTATCGTGGTCCCGCCAGTGCTACGCCTGATTCGTAAACGTAACAGCAAACCGCAGGTGGATATCAGCTAATAATATGCCGGGTAGCGGCGCTGACGCGCCTTATCCGGCATTTTCATCTTAATTCCTGAACGGCACTGAGTACGTGCTCAACAAACCGCGTCAGCTTGGGCAGCGGACGCAAATCTTGTCGCCACAGTAGATGAATCGGCCGCGGCTGCGGCGTAAACTTTTCCAGTATCCGAATCAGTTTCCCGGTAGCCAACTCTTGCGCCAGCAGCACCTCCGGTTGCAATAACAGTCCGGCCCCCGCTACCGCCGCCATACGCAGGCCATGACCATCGTTACAGCGCAGGATCGCATCGCGCTTCCATCTGACTTCGCCCGTCACGCCAGGCAGTATCCATTCGTTGCGAGCCGTCCACACGGTATGGGACAGGCACAGATGATCCACCAGATCCGCTGGCGTAAGGGGCGTGCCATGACGGGCAAGATAATCCTTTGATGCACAGATCGCCATACGGTAAGGACACAGGTATTTCGCCACCACATCAGTCTGATGGATATCGCCAATACGGATCGCCAGGTCGACGCCTTCATTCACCAGATCAACCATCCGGTTGGTCAGATCCAGTTCAATGCGCACCTCTGGCCAGGCCTGTAAAAACGCAGCGGCCAGCGGCGAGATAACGCAAGCGCCAAAAGAAGTAGGCGCGCTAATGCGCAGCGTCCCCGCAGGGGCCAGCCGCAGACGCTCTACCGAACGCTCAGCTATCGACACCTGCTCCAGCACGCGGCGGGCTTCTTCAAAATAGACACGCCCGGCATCGGTCAGGCTCTGGCGGCGAGTATTGCGCTCCAGCAGACGCGTGCCGAGCTGTGCTTCCAGTTGGGTGATATATTTTCCCACCATCACCGCAGACATCTCGAGTCTTGTTGCCGCGGAGGTAAAGCTTCCGCTCTCCACCACGGCGATAAACGTTTCCATGCCGCGCAGCTTATCCATATTACAAACCTCTGGTTAGTAATCATCTAACTTATAGCCAGTTTATCCGATTTCATTTTCATTAAAGAATAGCGGCTCACACTATTCTGGAGGTGGTTATGAAAATCGTCATTATTGGTGCCAGCGGTACAGTGGGGCGCGCAGTCACAGAAACGTTAAGCCGTAAACATGAGGTGATCCGCGTAGGTCGCACGCAGGGAGATTACCAGGTCGATATCACCTCGCAGGAGAGTGTCGGGGCATTGTTTGAAAAAGTCGGTCGGGTAGATGCGATCGTTTCCGCCACCGGCAACCTGTTCTTTGGCCCGCTGTCGACAATGACCGACGAGGACTTTAATCAGGGATTACAGGATAAGCTGTTAGGCCAGATACGTCTGGCATTAACCGGGCAACATTTCCTCAATGATGGCGGCTCTATTACGCTAATTAGCGGCATTATCGCCCATGAACCCATCGCACAAGGGGCGAATGCGGCAACGATCAATGCCGGGCTGGAAGGATTTGTGCGCGCTGCTGCCTGTGAGCTAGGTCGTGGTCAGCGCATAAACCTGATAAGCCCAACCGTACTCAGTGAATCCGCCGAAGCATACGATGGTTTCTTCCCAGGCTTTGAAAGCGTCCCCGCCGCTACCGTTGCCAACGCCTATCGCCGCAGCGTGGAAGGCATCCAAACCGGACGCATTTATAAAGTCGGTTACTGACTTTGCTGCTGCCGTTGAGTTACCCTCAGCGGCGCATAATTAACTCTTTGTTTTAAAATAACATTACCTGTCCTCCCTTCTCCTCCCCGCACTTAGCCTCACTTTTTATAATGTTAAATAATTGTTGTTTTTGATCACAAATAACAAACAAATAAGCCCATTCTGTGCGCGTTTTTCAAAAATGTAGATATTTTTAATTTATGGCTACGAAACGAGCTGCGCCATATCTCCCTGACAATCTACTGAGAGGAACGATTTGATGAACGCACTGACTGCCGTAAAACCGAACGCTGATGATCCAGCCCAGCACTACAGCGGTTTCACGTTGAAACCATCAGCCCAGTCCCCACGCCTGCTGGAGCTGACTTTTTCCGCTGAGACCACTGAGCAATTTCTGAAAGCCGTAGCGCAGTGGCCGGTGCAGGCACTGGAATACAAATCCTTCCTGCGCTTCAAAGTGGGCAAGATCCTCGACGACCTGTGCGGCAATCAGTTGCAGCCTTTGCTGCTGAAAACGTTGCTCGATCGTGCCGAAGGCGCACTGCTGATCAACGCTGTTGGCGTGGATGATGTGGCACAGGCTGAAGAGATGGTCAAGCTGGCGACGGCGGTAGCGCATCTTATCGGGCGCTCCAATTTTGATGCGATGAGCGGTCAATACTATGCCCGTTTTGTGGTGAAAAACGTTGATAACTCAGACAGCTATCTGCGCCAGCCGCACCGTGTAATGGAGCTGCATAACGACGGAACCTACCTCGAAGAAATCACCGACTATGTGCTGATGATGAAGATTGACGAGCAGAACATGACCGGCGGTAACTCGCTGCTGCTGCACCTCGACGACTGGGAACATCTGGATCAGTACTTTACCCACCCGCTGGCGCGTCGCGCCATGCGCTTTGCCGCACCGCCAAGCAAAAACGTCAGCCAGGAAGTGTTCCATCCGGTGTTTGACGTTGACCAGCAGGGCCGCCCGGTGATGCGCTACATCGACCAGTTCGTCCAGCCAAAAGATTATGAAGAAGGCGTCTGGCTGAGCGATTTGTCCGATGCGTTGGAAACCAGCAAGGCCATTATTTCCGTTCCGGTTTCAGTCGGTAAATTCCTGCTAATCAACAACCTGTTCTGGTTGCACGGTCGCGATCGCTTCACCTCGCATCCTGACCTGCGCCGCGAGCTGATGCGCCAGCGTGGTTATTTCGCTTACGCGACAAACCACTACCAGACTCATCAGTAAGCGCGAAGGAATAAAGCGGATGTATGATTTTGTGATTATTGGCGGCGGCATTATCGGCATGTCGACCGCCATGCAGCTGATTGATGTCTATCCGGACGCCAGAATCGCGCTGCTGGAAAAAGAGTCCGGCCCGGCCTGTCATCAGACGGGCCACAACAGCGGCGTAATTCATGCCGGGGTCTATTACACCCCCGGCAGCCTGAAGGCGCAGTTTTGCCTGGCCGGAAATCGCGCCACAAAAGCCTTTTGCGATCAAAACGGCATCCGCTACGACGTCTGCGGAAAAATGCTGGTTGCCACCTCCGAACTGGAAATGGAGCGCATGCGCGCGCTGTGGGATCGCACCGCCGCTAACGGCCTTGAGCGCAAATGGCTGAATGCGCAGGAGCTTCGCGAGCGTGAACCCAACATCACCGGGCTGGGCGGTATTTTTGTTCCGTCGAGCGGGATCGTCAGCTACCGCGAAGTCACCGCCGCGATGGCGAAGATATTTCAGGCCAAAGGCGGTGAGATTATCTACAACGCTGAGGTCAGCGCGCTAAAAGAGCACGCTGCGGGCGTTGTCGTACATACCCGTCAGGGTCAGGAATTTGAGGGAGCGACGCTGATCAGCTGCTCTGGCCTGATGGCGGACCGACTAGTGAAAATGCTCGGCGTTGAACCCGGCTTTATCATCTGTCCGTTCCGTGGCGAATATTTCCGTCTGGCGTCAGAACATAACCAGATAGTCAACCATCTGATCTACCCCATCCCCGACCCGGCGATGCCGTTTCTCGGCGTTCATCTGACCCGGATGATTGACGGCAGCGTCACCGTGGGCCCCAACGCGGTACTGGCATTTAAACGTGAAGGCTACCGTAAACGCGACTTCTCGCTCAGCGATACGCTGGAGATCCTCAGCTCTTCCGGCATTCGTCGCGTGCTGCAAAACAACCTGCGCTCAGGACTTAGCGAAATGAAGAATTCGCTGTGCAAAAGCGGTTATCTGCGGCTGGTACAAAAGTACTGCCCGAGTCTGACGCTCAAGGATCTGCAGCCCTGGCCTGCAGGCGTGCGGGCACAGGCTGTGTCGCCGGACGGCAAGCTAATCGACGATTTCCTGTTTGTCACCACGCCACGCTCAATTCACACCTGTAACGCGCCTTCTCCGGCAGCAACGTCGGCGATCCCTATCGGCGCGCATATTGTCAGCAAAGTTCATGCGCTGCTGGAGAACCAGAGTAATCCCGGACGCACGCTGCGTGCGGCACGTAGCGTGGAAACATTACACGCCGCATTCACCCGTTAAAACGATTTAGACAGGACGCAATTATGCAACTTAACGATCCAACCTTATTTCGCCAGCAGGCACTGATCGACGGCAACTGGCGTGACGCCAACAGCGGCGAGACCATCGCGGTGACCAACCCCGCCAGCGGTCAGCAATTAGGTAGCGTACCGAAAATGGGGGCGGATGAAACCCGCGAAGCGATTAACGCCGCTAACCGCGCTCTGCCCGCCTGGCGTGCACTGACCGCCAAAGAGCGGGCCAACATCCTGCGCCGCTGGTTCAACCTGATGATTGAGCATCAGGACGATCTCGCCCGTCTGATGACCCTGGAACAGGGTAAACCGCTGGCAGAAGCCAAAGGTGAAATCACCTATGCCGCTTCCTTTATTGAGTGGTTTGCCGAAGAGGGCAAACGTATCTATGGCGATACGATCCCCGGCCACCAGGCCGACAAACGCCTAATCGTCATCAAACAGCCGATCGGCGTTACCGCCGCGATTACGCCGTGGAACTTCCCCGCGGCGATGATTACCCGCAAAGCCGGTCCGGCGCTGGCGGCTGGTTGCACAATGGTGCTTAAACCGGCCAGCCAGACTCCCTACTCCGCACTGGCGCTGGCAGAGCTTGCCAATCGCGCCGGGATCCCGGCAGGCGTTTTCAGCGTGGTGACCGGTTCAGCGAGCGCGGTCGGCAACGAGCTAACTGGCAACCCGCTGGTACGCAAGCTGTCATTTACCGGCTCAACCGAAATTGGCCGTCAGTTAATGCAGCAGTGCGCCAAAGACATCAAAAAAGTGTCGCTGGAGCTGGGCGGCAATGCGCCGTTTATCGTCTTTGACGATGCCGATCTCGATAAAGCCGTAGAAGGCGCACTGGCATCGAAGTTCCGTAACGCTGGCCAAACCTGTGTCTGCGCCAACCGCCTGTACGTGCAGGACGGCGTGTATGACCGTTTTGCCGAAAAACTCCAGCAGGCAGTGAGCAAACTGCACCTCGGCGATGGTCTGCAACCTGACGTCACCACCGGACCGCTGATCGACGAGAAAGCGGTAGCCAAAGTGCAGGAACACATCGCCGATGCTCTGGATAAAGGCGCGCGCATTATCGCGGGTGGCAAACCTCACGCACTCGGCGGCAACTTCTTCCAGCCCACCATTTTGGTGGATGTGCCTGACAACGCGAAGGTCGCCAAAGAAGAGACGTTCGGCCCGCTGGCTCCGCTGTTCCGGTTTAAGGACGAGGCTGACGTCATCGCTCAGGCTAATGACACTGAGTTTGGTCTGGCCGCCTATTTCTACGCCCGTGATTTGAGCCGCGTCTTTCGCGTTGGCGAAGCGCTGGAATACGGCATTGTCGGGATTAACACCGGCATTATCTCCAACGAAGTCGCCCCGTTTGGGGGAATCAAAGCCTCCGGTCTTGGCCGTGAAGGATCGAAATACGGCATCGAAGACTACTTAGAAATCAAATATATGTGCATCGGCCTTTAATAAAATAAATACTGGAGAACACCTGATGAGCACCAACAAAGAACTTATGCAACGTCGCAGCAACGCCGTTCCCCGTGGCGTAGGACAAATCCACCCTATTTTTGCCGAGCGTGCAGAAAACTGTCGAGTCTGGGACGTTGAAGGCCGTGAATTCCTCGATTTTGCTGGCGGTATTGCGGTGCTGAACACCGGCCACCTGCACCCGCAGATCGTCTCTGCGGTAGAAGCACAGTTGAAAAAGCTGTCCCATACCTGTTTTCAGGTGCTGGCCTATGAGCCGTACCTGGAGCTGTGCGAAATCATGAATAAGAAAGTGCCGGGCGATTTCGCTAAAAAAACCCTGCTGGTGACAACCGGCTCGGAAGCGGTGGAAAACGCGGTGAAAATCGCCCGCGCCGCCACCAAACGAACCGGCACTATCGCCTTCAGCGGCGCTTACCACGGTCGAACCCACTACACCCTGTCGCTGACCGGGAAAGTAAACCCGTACTCTGCAGGAATGGGACTGATGCCGGGCCACGTGTATCGTGCGCTTTATCCTTGCCCGCTGCACGGCATCAGTGAAGACGATGCTATCGCCAGCATTCACCGTATCTTCAAAAATGATGCCGCTCCGGAAGACGTTGCCGCCATCGTGATTGAGCCCGTCCAGGGCGAAGGTGGTTTTTACGCCGCCTCTCCTGCTTTTATGCAACGTCTGCGCGCCATTTGTGATGAGCACGGCATTATGCTGATTGCCGATGAAGTACAGAGCGGCGCGGGCCGTACCGGTACGCTGTTCGCTATGGAGCAGATGGGCGTTGCGCCCGATCTCACCACCTTCGCCAAATCTATTGCCGGTGGCTTCCCGCTGGCGGGAGTGACCGGGCGCGCCGAAGTCATGGACGCAATCCCACCGGGCGGTCTGGGCGGTACCTATGCCGGTAACCCGATTGCCTGTGCCGCCGCCCTGGCGGTACTGAATATTTTCGAACAGGAAAATCTGCTGCAAAAAGCCAACGAGCTGGGGCAAACCCTGCGCGAAGGCCTGCTGGCTATCGCGGAAACCCACCGCGAGATTGGCGATGTACGCGGGCTGGGAGCGATGATCGCAATCGAACTGTTTGAAGACGGCGATCACACGAAACCAGACGCCAAACTGACCGCGGAAATCGTCGCGCGTGCGCGCGATAAAGGGCTGATCCTGCTCTCCTGCGGACCTTACTACAACGTACTGCGCATTCTTGTCCCACTGACCATTGAAGATGCCCAAATCCGCCAGGGGCTGGACATTATCGCTCAGTGTTTTGCCGAAGCGAAGCAGGGTTAACACCGCATTCGACCAATAAAAAACGCAATCCTCAGGCAGGATAAGGCGGAGCCGCCATCCGGCAGACAGGGTCAATAACAATAAATACGCGTGCCCCGGCGCGGGAATGCCGGGGTGCTCTCCCAAGTGAAATACTTTCGAGAGGTTTAAAAGATGGGGCAAGTGTCACAATCACATGATTTAGGGGGCGGGCTGAAATCACGCCACGTCACCATGCTGTCTATTGCCGGGGTTATCGGCGCAAGTTTGTTTGTGGGTTCAAGCGTGGCGATTGCAGAAGCCGGTCCCGCAGTATTACTGGCCTATCTGTTCGCCGGATTGCTGGTGGTGATGATTATGCGCATGCTGGCCGAAATGGCCGTTGCCACCCCGGATACCGGTTCCTTTTCCACCTACGCCGATAAGGCCATCGGCCCGTGGGCGGGTTATACCATCGGCTGGCTGTACTGGTGGTTCTGGGTGTTGGTTATCCCGCTGGAAGCGAATATCGCCGCCATCATTCTGCACTCCTGGGTTCCAGGCATTCCTATCTGGCTGTTTTCTCTGGTTATCACGTTGGCATTAACCGGCAGTAATTTGCTGAGCGTCAAAAATTACGGTGAGTTCGAGTTCTGGCTGGCGCTGTGCAAAGTGATTGCCATACTGGCGTTTATCACTCTCGGCGCGGTGGCGATTAGCGGTTTCTACCCCTATGCCGAGGTCAGCGGAGTTTCGCGCCTGTGGGATCAGGGCGGCTTCATGCCCAACGGCTTTGGCGCGGTGATCAGCGCGATGCTAATCACCATGTTCTCCTTTATGGGCGCAGAGATTGTTACCATCGCCGCCGCCGAGTCCGATACCCCGGATAAGCACATCGTCCGCGCCACCAACTCGGTTATCTGGCGTATCTCCATCTTCTATCTGTGCTCTATTTTCGTGGTCGTCGCGCTGATTCCGTGGAACATGCCGGGACTGAAAGAGGTGGGCTCTTACCGCTCGGTGCTGGAGTTACTGCATATTCCACACGCGAAGCTGATCATGGACTGTGTCATATTGCTGTCGGTAACCAGTTGTCTGAACTCCGCGCTGTATACGTCCTCGCGTATGCTTTACTCCCTGAGCCGTCGTGGCGATGCTCCCGCCTTTATGGGTAAAACGAACCGGAGTAAAACGCCTTATGTGGCGGTGTTGCTGTCTACGGGGGCCGCGTTCCTCACCGTGGTGGTCAACTATTACGCCCCGGCCAAGGTGTTCAAATTCCTGATCGACAGCTCCGGCGCCATCGCCCTGCTGGTTTATTTGGTGATTGCAATTTCCCAACTGCGGATGCGCAAAATCCTGCTGGCGCGAGGCGGTGAAATTAAACTGAAAATGTGGCTCTATCCGTGGCTTACCTGGCTGGTAATCGCCTTTATTATCTTTGTGTTGGTGGTGATGCTCTTTCGCCCGGCTCAACAACTGGAAGTTATCTCTACCGGGTTGTTAGCCATAGGAATTATTTGCACCGTGCCTATTATGTCACGCTGGAAAAAACTGCTATCGTGGCAAAAAACACCGTTGCAAAATACGCATTAAACCTTTTCCCGGCGCAGGCCGGGAAAACCGTTCAGGAGTAAGACCATGACCGCCATTCCCCAACCGACGGCCATTGATGGATACCGCTGGCTGAAAAACGACATCATCCGCGGTGTGTATCAGCCTGATGAAAAACTGCGTATGAGCCTGCTGACCTCACGCTATGAGCTTGGCGTGGGACCGCTACGCGAAGCGCTTTCGCAGTTGGTTGCCGAGCGGCTGGTCACGGTGGTCAATCAGAAAGGGTATCGTGTCGCCCCAATGTCCGAACAGGAGTTACTCGATATTTTCGATGCCCGCGCCAATATGGAAGCCATGCTGGTCGCGCTGGCCATTGAACGCGGCGGCGACGCCTGGGAAGCTGAAATCCTGGCGCGGGCGCATATGCTCGGCAAGCTTGAAGCCGTTGACGCCAGTGAACAGATGCTCGACGAGTGGGATCAGCGCCATCAGGCTTTTCACTCGGCAATTGTCGCTGGCTGCGGTTCACAGTATCTGCTGCAAATGCGCGAACGGCTATTCGATTTGGCGGCGCGCTACCGGTTTATCTGGCTGCGAAAAACGGTGCTGTCGGTGGAGATGTTGGAAGATAAACACGATCAGCACCAAACGCTGACCGAAGCAATTCTGGCACGCGATGCTGCACGTGCCAGCGAATTAATGCGCCAGCACCTGCTGACGCCCATTCCGATTATTCAACAAGCGATGTCCGGCAAATTGCTGACGCAATAAGCCTGAACATTCTTATTGTTCTGGAATACGCAAAACCTGCCCTGGATAAATTTTATCCGGGCTTTTCAGCATCGGTTTATTCGCTTCAAATATCTGGTTATACAGGTTGGCGTTACCGTATACCTGTTTGGCAATAGCGCTCAGGGTATCTCCTGATTTTACGGTATAAAACTGGCTTTCACTCGCCGGCGCAGAAGTTTTTACCTGATCGTCGACGCTGGCAATACCAGAGATATTACCAATCGCAATCAGGATTTTTTCTTTCGCTTCCTGACTTAATCCATCGCCAGAAACGGTGGCTTTACCTTCGTTAATTTGGACGTTCACTTTATCCGCATCCGGGATGCCCGTTTTGTTCAGGTGTTCCTGTACCTTTTTTGCCAGATCGGCAGTGTCATGGTTGCCAGTAACCGCATCCCACAGTTTTTCACCCGCATCTTTTACAAAATTAAAGAGTCCCATATCCACCTCAGTAGTTAACAATCAACACCAGGAAGTGTAGCAGAGGAGTAAGGAGCGCAAAGAAAACGGCGCCAAAGCGCCGTAGTAGAAAGGTAATTAGTTACGCGTTTGTATCCAAAAGGCGTGGATCAGACCCGGGATGTAGCCCAGCAGCGTCAGAACAATATTGAGGATAAATGCCCAGCCTAACCCCTTCCCCAGCAGCACGCCAAGCGGGGGCAGAATAATAGTAAAAACGATTCTCCAGAAACCCATACACACTCCATACAAGCAAAAAGTTACTCATTGTTTAAAAAGAGATTTTATCTCTAAGCATAGTCAGTGTACCTAACTCTGCCAGCCTTCCCCTGCTGTTTTACCCTCCTTTACGCTCTTTACGCTCTTTACGCTGGCGTACGTTGACCGATTATTTTAGAATAAGCTTAATTTAGAACATGCTTAAATACATATGACTGAACTTGAACAACTCCAGGCCAGCGCTGAGCAGGCTGCCGCCCTGCTAAAAGCGATGAGTAACCCGAAAAGGTTGCTGATTTTGTGCATGCTCTGCGGCTCACCCGGTACCAGCGCGGGCGAATTAGCCCGTGTTACCGGCCTGAGTCCTTCCGCCACTTCGCAGCATCTGGCGCGTATGCGTGAAGAGGGCCTGATAGACAGCCAACGCGATGCCCAGCGCATCCTGTACTCCATCAAAAATGCGGCCGTGAATTCATTGATCGCCACATTAAAAACACTGTATTGCCCATAAGGAGCCATCATGACCATTGGGACGATTTCCCCGCGCGAGGCGCAGACGCTGGTCGCACAAGGCGCAAAACTGATTGATATCCGCGATGCTGACGAGTATCTGTACGAGCATATTCCGGAGGCGCATCTGGCGCCATTACCTACGCTAGAGCAGGGATCGCTGCCTGCGAATTTACGCGCCGGGCAGGTGATTTTTCACTGCCAGTCAGGCAAACGTACACAAAACGCGGCGACAAAACTGAACGCTATTGCCGCGCCTGCGCAGGTCTGGTTGTTGGAAGGTGGTATTGACGGCTGGAAAGCCGCAGGTTTTCCGGTGGCAAAAGATCGTTCACAACCGTTACCGCTGATGCGCCAGGTGCAGATAGCCGCCGGCAGCCTTGCCTTACTCGGCGTCATTCTGGGCTACACCGTTAGCAGCGCCTTCTTCCTGCTGAGCGGTTTTGTGGGCGCCGGGCTAATACTCGCTGGCGTGACCGGCTTTTGCGGCATGGCGCGATTGCTGGATATCATGCCCTGGAACCGACGTACTCATTAAGCGGTAATCATTGAAACTGCGCTGTACCCGCTGATTGACGTGATCTATGGTGAGTTCTGCGATAAATAAAGGAGAGCAATATGTTTAAACCTGGCGATCTGGTTCAACCACGCATGGGTGGACCTAAACTGAAAGTTGTCGAAGTCAATGGCGATCACATTGTGGCGGTACACGCCAGTAATGAAAGCGGCGAAAAATTCACGCTAAAAGCAGCTGACGTGACGCGATATACCGAAGAGGGTGATTTTGGCGTTTGCTGAAAATAAGCGGTGAGGTCGCCCTCACCGCATTAATAATCAGATCAAAAAGTCATCAAGAGATTTACCGGCAGCCAGTGCCTGGGCAATTGGCTTCGGTGTGCGACCCTGTCCGGTCCATGTTTTTGTTTCACCATTGAGATCGGTAAAACGATATTTCGCCGGGCGCGGCTGACGTTTTTTAACTGAACGTGCCGTCGCAGGCGTCATGCTCAGTAGCTCTTCCGGATTGATCCCGTCTGCCTGCATCAGCGCCAGCAAAGTATTAATTTTTTCCTGCTGTTCTGCACGTTGGCGCTGTAGTTGTTCTTCTTCATCGCGGCGTTCTTTGGTCACTACCCTGAATTTTTCAAGCATATCTTCCAGCACGTCAACGGAAAATTCACGAGCCATTGCACGCAGCGAGCGGATATTATTTAAGTTTTTTAACATTGAACTCATATTAACAAAACCTCTTTAACGTAAAACATAAAAACGGTATTACCCTAAATATTGTATGCAACTGCTTATTATATTTCCAGTCTAATTTATTCGCATATTACTAATCAAAAAAGCTAATTCGTGTATTTATCTCATCCATTTTGATATCACCTATGCGATATATTCTATTCCTCTGCTAGTCGCTATAAATATACTTGCAAGGAGTCTCAGGGTATCACTCGAGAAACAGGCCACAACATCGCGCGGAGTCGGTGCGTATACATATTGCACATTAGTCAACATTGAGAAAAGGAGCGCAAAAAATTCAGAAAAACAAATTTACATAACCCATTGATCTAAAATGCCTTTAATTAAATCAGCAACGAAAATACCAAAACGAACAAAAAACAAACCATTGCAGAGCATTTTATCGACAAAAAGGTAATAAATAAAAATTTTAAGCTAGTTGCTAGTTATTATCCAGGCAGATATCCTATTCAAACGCGAAAGCAGCAAGACAAATCACTAGCAAGAAGGTATTCAAAACCTTTTTTTCCCTTTTTACAAGGAGCATTAACATGTTCTCTCCGCAGTCACGCTTGCGTCATGCAGTAGCAGACACGTTCGCGATGGTTGTTTATTGTTCTGTCGTGAACATGTTGATCGAAATATTCCTTTCTGGAATGAGCTTCGAACAGTCTCTGTACTCCAGACTGGTGGCTATCCCCGTCAACATACTGATCGCGTGGCCATACGGCATGTATCGCGATTTGTTTATGCGCGCGGCGCGTAAAGCCACGCAATCAGGATGGGGGAAAAACCTGGCGGACGTGCTGGCTTATGTCACCTTCCAGTCACCAGTGTATGTGATTATTCTATTGACGGTTGGCGCAGACTGGCACCAGATTACGGCTGCAGTAAGTTCGAACATCGTGGTATCAATGCTGATGGGCGCGGTCTATGGCTACTTTCTTGATTATTGCCGCCGCCTGTTTAAGGTCAGCAGCTATCACCAGGCTAAAGCCTGACAGATCTCTTCGCGACTGGCCCTGCCAGTCGCATTATTAGTTTGAACTAACGTCGCCAAACAACCCACTCAGATAACGCTCAAGCGCAATTCGCGAACTGAAGCCGTGCGGAATACCATAATGTTCGTGAGTCTCTCCGGCTAAATATAGCGGGAATTGCTGGTAGTGATCGCAGGTTTTAATATCCGTCGCAGGTTCCGCCAGCGAAGAGCTGCGCTCTTTTAGCGTGGGATGGATAACTAATGCGGTACGTCCCATACGTGCTTCACGGTTAACGTACACATAATTTTCGCCACGACGATAGCCGTACGTTTTTTGCGTCACTACATCGACGGTAAAGCCCACTTTTTCAAGTACGCGCGCCACCTCATCAGGTCGTAAATACATATATTTTCCTCGTTATCTTTTTTACTGCGGGCTTACCTTACCTGATTCAGCATTAGCAACGCTTTCAGAAAAGTCCATAAACGAGTGGCGATGGTGGGACGAATATCTTAAGAACCGCGCAGAATTATGTCAGCGCCATCCGCAGTTGATACGCCGCCTGCTGCGCCATTTCCACCGAGCTGATGTTGGTAAACGACAGCAATATTCCCCCCTTTCCTGCTGAAGTTATTCGCCAGCGGCTTAACGCCTGAACCGCCAGCCCGGCCTGATTCGCTTTGCGCACTAGCGCAACATCATCTCCGTCGACAGTTATCACCAGCTGAATCCCTCCTTCCTGAGGAATGACGTTAAATCCTTGTTCGCTCAGCGCGTTTTCCATCCATTGACGTCGCAGGGCATAATTCTGGCGCATACGTTTTAAGTGCCGCCAGAAGTGGCCATCTTGCATAAAATCCGCCAGCGTTTGCTGCCATAAAACCGGAACGCTACAGGCCGTTAGCGCCGCCTGCTGACGAAAATGTTCGACCTGAGTCAGGGGTACCACCAGCCATGCCGTGCGCAAAGCCGGAAACATCGATTTGCTGAACGTTCCGGCATAAATCACCCGCTGGGGCGCATCCAGACTTTTTAGCGGCGGCAACGGTTTGCCGTGGTAGCGAAATTCACTGTCGTAATCATCTTCAATGATCCACGCCTGCGCCCGAGTCGCCCATTCAAGCAGTTGGTGGCGACGGTCTAATGACAGGGCGACGCCCAGCGGACTTTGGTGTGCGGGAGTGAGCAGCACAAAACGCGCCTGCGGGTAGTCACGGATCCCAGCGCAGACATCCAGGCCATCGGCATCAACTGCCACCGGCATCAGCTCAATGCGCTCCTGAGCCACCACAGGGTGAATCAACGGAAAGCCAGGATCTTCGACCCACATCCCCTCACCGGGTTGAGACAGAGCGCGCAGGATTAACGTCATTGATGCCGCGTAGCCTGAAGTAATAAAAATCTGCTCCGGCTGGCACTCAATACTGCGTGAGACGCGCAGGTAATCGACAATCGCCTGACGTAAAACCCGTTCGCCGCAAACATCGCCCACGGCCAGGTCAAAACGCGTTTGGGTGCGTAAACGCCGCCCCCTCACCCGCGCCCAGACGTCCCGCGGGAAGAGATCGAGTGCGGGTAATCCCATCTGAAAAGGCTGCGGCCTGGGGTTTTCTCCGGCGAAGATGGCGGGAGACACAGGTGCGTTTTCCGGTCGCAGTTGCTCACTGACAAATGTTCCTGCCTGCCCGCGTCGCGCGAGCCAGCCCTGCGCCACCAGATCTGCATAGGCATTTTCCACCGTCGATCGTGATACCCCCAGCTCCTGGGCCCAGGTCCGACTGGAGGGTAATCTTGTGCCTGGCTTTAGTTCACCTTTCTCAATGGCGTTTTTTAACTGACGGGCGATTTGCTGATAGCGTGGCATTTATGGTCTGCTTTTTTGGCAACAATATGGCTCTCTGTAGCAGTCCATTATAGTGCTACATTGCGGGTCATCCAAACGAGGAGAAATACCATGACAATGTTACGCCAGCCCTATTATGAACTCAGTCCTGAAATCTATAACGCTTTGGTTCAGGCCAGCAAAGCGCTGGAAAACTGCGCGCTGGAACCTACGCTGACGGAACTGATTTACCTGCGAGTCTCGCAAATCAACGGCTGCGCCTTTTGCCTGGAAATGCACAGTAAGGCGCTGCGCAAATCCGGTGTTGCGCAGGCCAAACTGGACGCGCTGGCAGGCTGGCGGGTGAGTCATCACTTCAGCGAGCAGGAGCGTGCGGCACTGGCGTGGGCCGAATCCGTCACCCATATAGCCAGCACCCATGCCGAAGATGACGTTTATCTGCCGCTGCTCAACCATTTTAGCGCGAAAGAGATTAGCGATCTGACGTTTGCTATAAGCCTGATGAACTGCTTTAACCGTCTGGCGGTAGGGATGCGCATGTGATTCTGCGCTGCCGGATGGCGACATAAACGCCATCCGGCAACCTGCCATAGTTTCTATCACTTCCTCCGTCACGCTCATCACCCATGCCCTCATCAATCTAAAATTACCATATCTTGTATGGTTGAATCTTTTTAAAACTACATCTAGTATCTCCTCTATCAAGACACACACAACCTGACGCCCTCTATCGCGTCATTCTTTTACTTTTAGATGGAAATACGAATCATGCGCATTGTTATTTACACTCGTAACAACTGTGTTCAGTGCCACGCTACTAAGCGGGCGATGGAAAGCCGCGGGTTTGACTTTGAGATGGTAAACGTCGATTTACACCCCGATATGGCTGATCGCCTGCGCGATCAAGGCTTTCGTCAGTTACCGGTCGTGGTCGCAGGGGAAACCAGTTGGTCAGGATTTCGCCCGGACATGATCAACCGTCTGCGCTCGGCCCCTCAAGTGGCCAGCGCATGAGTCAGCTCGTCTACTTTTCCAGCAGCTCCGAAAATACGCACCGCTTCATGCAGCGTCTGGGGCTGCCTGCCAACCGCATTCCGCTTAACGAACGCGAGCGGATCCGGGTAGACGAACCTTACATTTTAATCGTGCCCTCCTACGGTGGCGGCGGTACAGCTGGCGCGGTCCCGAGACAGGTGATCCGCTTTTTAAACGATACGCACAACCGGGCGTTAATCCGTGGAGTGATCGCCTCCGGCAATCGCAATTTCGGAGACGCCTACGGTCGCGCGGGTGATGTCATCTCACAAAAATGCGGCGTGCCGTGGCTCTATCGCTTTGAGCTGATGGGCACCCAAAGCGATATCGACAACGTGCAAAAAGGAGTGAGCGAATTTTGGCAACGACAACTGCAGAACGTGTAGAACAGCAGACGCTGGATTATCACGCCCTGAACGCCATGCTGAATCTGTACGATAAGGCCGGGCGCATTCAGTTCGACAAAGACCATCAGGCGGTGGAGGCATTCTTTACCGCCCACGTCCGCCCCAACTCGGTGGCGTTTGCCAGCCAGCAGGCGCGTCTGGACACGTTGGTGGATGAAGGCTATTACGATGCCAGCGTGTTAGCCCGCTACGATCGCGCGTTTGTGCTGAAGCTATTCGCCCACGCCCACGCCAGCGGATTCCGTTTCCAGACGTTCCTCGGCGCATGGAAGTTCTACACCAGCTATACGCTGAAAACGTTCGACGGGAAGCGCTATCTCGAAGACTTTGAGGATCGCGTAACGATGGTGGCGCTCACGCTGGCGCAGGGCGATGAAGCGCTCGCTCTGCAACTGACCGATGAAATGCTCTCCGGGCGTTTTCAACCCGCCACGCCAACCTTTTTAAACTGCGGTAAACAGCAACGCGGCGAGCTGGTTTCCTGCTTCCTGTTACGCATTGAAGACAACATGGAGTCAATTGGACGGGCGGTCAACTCGGCGCTGCAACTCTCCAAACGCGGCGGCGGCGTGGCATTTTTGCTCTCTAACCTGCGTGAGGCGGGTGC
This sequence comes from Citrobacter sp. Cb004, assembly GCF_030337065.1. Taxonomy (NCBI): domain Bacteria; kingdom Pseudomonadati; phylum Pseudomonadota; class Gammaproteobacteria; order Enterobacterales; family Enterobacteriaceae; genus Citrobacter; species Citrobacter sp. Cb004. The sequence goes on from NZ_JAOWCH010000071.1 coordinate 81,819, forward strand.
GCCCATTAAGCGCATTGAGAACCAGTCCTCTGGGGTGATCCCGGTAATGAAAATGCTGGAGGATGCGTTTTCTTATGCGAATCAATTAGGGGCGCGTCAGGGTGCGGGCGCGGTGTATCTGCACGCGCATCATCCGGATATTTTGCGTTTTCTCGATACCAAACGTGAAAACGCCGACGAGAAAATCCGTATCAAAACGCTCTCGCTTGGAGTGGTGATCCCGGATGTCACCTTCCAGTTAGCCAAAGAAAATGCCCAAATGGCGCTGTTTTCACCGTATGACGTGGAACGAATTTACGGCAAACCATTCGGTGATATCGCCGTAACTGAACGGTATGACGAACTGGTTGCCGACAAACGAGTGCGCAAAAAATACATTAACGCCCGCGATTTCTTCCAGCGGCTGGCCGAGATCCAGTTCGAGTCCGGCTACCCTTACATCATGTTTGAAGACACGGTGAATAGCGCCAATCCGATTGCCGGTCGAATCAATATGAGCAACCTGTGCTCGGAGATTTTGCAGGTTAATAGCGCTTCCACCTACGATGAAAACCTCAATTACGCACAAACAGGGCACGATATATCCTGCAACCTCGGCTCGTTGAATATCGCTCATACCATGGATTCGCCAGACTTTGGACGCACCGTGGAAACGGCGGTTCGCGGTTTAACGGCCGTTTCGGACATGAGCCATATCCGCAGCGTACCCTCAATTGAGGCCGGGAACAGCGCATCGCACGCTATCGGTCTTGGGCAGATGAACCTGCACGGGTATCTGGCGCGGGAAGGTATCGCCTACGGCTCACCTGAAGGGCTGGATTTCACCAATCTCTATTTCTACACCATCACCTGGCATGCGCTGAATACGTCGATGAAGCTCGCCCGGGAACGCGGCAAAACCTTTGCCGGATTCAGACAGTCCCGCTACGCCAGCGGTGAGTATTTTAACCAGTATCTGCAGGGCGACTGGCAGCCAAAAACTGCCAAGGTTCGCACACTGTTTGCCGCCAGCGGCATTACGCTGCCAACGCGCGAAATGTGGTCGCAGCTGCGTGAAGATGTCATGCGCTACGGCATTTATAACCAGAATTTACAAGCGGTTCCGCCAACGGGTTCTATCTCCTACATCAACCATGCGACATCAAGCATTCACCCGATCGTGTCAAAAGTGGAGATTCGCAAAGAGGGCAAAACCGGGCGCGTTTACTACCCTGCCCCGTTTATGACCAATGAGAATCTGGCCTTGTATCAGGATGCCTACGAGATTGGTCCACAAAAAATCATTGATACCTACGCTGAAGCAACGCGGCATGTCGATCAGGGGCTTTCACTGACGCTCTTTTTCCCCGATACCGCCACCACTCGCGATATCAACAAAGCGCAAATTTACGCCTGGCGTAAAGGCATCAAATCGCTGTATTACATCCGACTACGCCAGTTGGCGCTGGAAGGAACCGAAATCGAAGGTTGCGTGTCATGCGCGCTGTAAGGAGGACAACATGACATTATCCCGCGTGAGTGCCATCAACTGGAACAAGATTGAGGATGATAAAGATCTCGAGGTTTGGAATCGCCTGACCAGTAACTTCTGGTTACCGGAAAAGGTCCCGCTCTCCAACGATATCCCGGCCTGGCAAACGTTGAACGCCGCCGAACAGCAGCTGACTATCCGCGTTTTTACCGGGCTGACGCTGCTCGACACTATTCAGAACATAGCCGGTGCGCCAGCATTGATGGCCGATTCGTTAACGCCGCATGAAGAGGCGGTGCTATCGAATATCAGCTTTATGGAAGCGGTGCACGCCCGTTCGTACAGCTCAATTTTCTCCACTCTTTGCCAGACCAAAGACGTGGATGCGGCTTACGCGTGGAGTGAAGAAAATACCCCACTCCAGCGCAAGGCACAGATCGTTTTGACACATTACGCCAGCGACGAACCGTTGAAGAAAAAAATTGCCAGCGTATTTCTGGAATCCTTCCTGTTCTATTCCGGCTTCTGGTTGCCAATGTATTTCTCCAGCCGAGGAAAACTGACCAATACCGCCGATCTCATTCGTCTGATCATTCGTGATGAAGCCGTTCACGGGTATTACATTGGTTATAAATATCAAAAAGGTCTGGAGCACATTTCTGAATCCGCACGCGAGGAGTTAAAGAATTTTGCCCTCGATCTGCTGATGGAATTGTATGATAACGAAGCGCGTTATACGGAAGAATTGTATGCAGAAACCGGCTGGGTGGATGACGTCAAAGCCTTCCTTTGCTACAACGCCAATAAGGCATTAATGAATTTGGGGTATGAGGCATTATTCCCGCCAGAAATGGCGGAGGTTAACCCGGCAATCCTTGCTGCGCTGTCGCCCAACGCTGACGAAAACCACGATTTCTTCTCGGGTTCCGGCTCATCATACGTGATGGGAAAAGCTGTCGAAACCGAAGACGACGACTGGAATTTCTAGCACTCATTTCCGCGGGAAATACCGTACATTTTTCGCGGAAATATTTTAACAGGATCACACTTTTGTCGTGCAAATATAATTGTGTGATCTACACTCAATATCAGACGCATTATTCGCCTGCATTTCAGCAATTCAGGCGACTTTTCATTGCCATTTACAAAAAATATTACCCCATTCACATTCGCGCTCAGCCCTTATATCACGGGAAGTCCCGCCACATGGCCTTCGGCAATATTCGTGCCACAAACAAATTCAGGGTTGTCTCAGATTCTCAGTATGTTAGGGTAGAAAAAGGTCACTATTTCCATCAGGTAATATATCGATATAAACAAATAACAGGAATCATTCTATTGCATGGCAATTAAATTAGAAGTTAAAAATCTCTATAAGATATTTGGAGAGCATCCGCAGAGAGCCTTCAAATATATTGAAAAAGGACTTTCAAAAGAGCAGATTCTGGATAAAACAGGGCTATCGCTTGGCGTTAAGAACGCCAGTCTGGCCATTGAAGAAGGCGAGATATTTGTCATCATGGGATTATCCGGTTCGGGTAAATCCACAATGGTACGCCTTCTCAATCGCCTGATTGAACCCACCCGCGGGCAAGTATTGATTGACGGCGTAGACATCGCCCGGATATCCGATGCTGAGCTTCGCGAGGTGCGCAGAAAAAAGATTGCGATGGTTTTCCAGTCCTTTGCCCTGATGCCGCACATGACGGTCCTGGACAATACGGCATTCGGCATGGAATTAGCCGGTGTTGGCGCGGATGAACGTCGTGAAAAAGCGTTAGATGCGCTACGCCAGGTTGGTCTGGAGAATTATGCTCACGGATACCCGGATGAACTTTCCGGAGGGATGCGCCAGCGTGTGGGCCTCGCCCGTGCATTAGCCATTAACCCTGACATCTTATTAATGGATGAGGCCTTTTCTGCCCTCGATCCGTTAATTCGTACCGAGATGCAGGATGAACTGGTAAAACTACAGGCGAAACATCAACGTACCGTGGTCTTTATTTCCCACGATCTCGACGAAGCTATGCGTATTGGCGACAGAATTGCCATTATGCAAAACGGTGAAGTGGTCCAGGTCGGCACGCCAGATGAAATCCTGAATAATCCGGCCAATGATTATGTACGCACCTTCTTCCGCGGCGTTGATATTAGCCAGGTCTTTAGTGCCAAAGATATTTCACGTCGTAGCCCTGAAGGTTTAATTCGTAAAACGCCCGGGGTCGGTCCACGTTCAGCGCTGCAATTATTGCAGGACAAAGATCGCGAATATGGTTACGTGATCGAGCGCGGCAATAAATTCGTCGGCGTTGTTTCTATCGACTCTTTAAAAACAGCATTAAGTCAGGCGCAAGGTATTGAAGCGGCATTGATCGATGAGCCGTTAGCCGTGGATGCGCAAACTCCTCTCAGCGAGTTGCTTTCTCATGTCGGCCAGGCCCCGTGCGCGGTGCCGGTTGTTGATGAGGAACAGCAGTATGTGGGCATCATTTCAAAACGCATGCTGTTACAGGCTTTAGATCGTGAGGGGGCAAACAATGGCTGATCAAACCAATCCGTGGGATACCACACCAGCGGCCGACAGTGCCGCACAAACCGCCGATGCCTGGAGTACGCCATCAGGCGCGCCAGCTGACGGCGGTGGCGCAGACTGGCTGACCAGCGCACCCGCGCCGGCGCCAGAGCATTTCAATATTATGGATCCGTTCCATAAAACGCTGATCCCGCTGGATAGCTGGGTCACAGAAGGAATCGACTGGGTCGTTACCCATTTCCGTCCGGTCTTCCAGGGCATTCGAGTCCCGGTGGATTATATTCTCAACGGCTTCCAGCAGCTTCTGTTGGGTATGCCAGCCCCGGTGGCGATTATCCTGTTCGCTCTGATTGCCTGGCAGATTTCCGGCGTTGGAATGGGCGTTGCTACGCTGATTTCATTGATTGCAATCGGAGCCATCGGCGCGTGGTCACAGGCCATGATCACCCTGGCGCTGGTACTAACCGCGCTGCTGTTCTGCGTGGTGATCGGTCTACCCATGGGGATCTGGTTGGCGCGCAGTCCACGGGCGGCAAAAATTGTTCGTCCGCTGCTGGACGCCATGCAAACCACACCTGCGTTCGTCTATCTGGTGCCGATCGTCATGCTGTTTGGTATCGGCAACGTCCCGGGCGTGGTGGTGACGATTATCTTCGCCCTGCCGCCAATCGTGCGTCTGACCATTCTGGGGATTAACCAGGTGCCAGCCGACTTGATTGAAGCCTCGCGCTCATTTGGCGCCAGCCCGCGCCAGATGCTGTTTAAAGTGCAGCTCCCGCTGGCGATGCCTACCATTATGGCCGGGGTCAACCAGACGCTGATGCTGGCGCTCTCAATGGTCGTCATCGCGTCGATGATCGCCGTCGGCGGACTGGGTCAGATGGTTCTGCGCGGAATCGGTCGTCTGGATATGGGGCTTGCCACCGTCGGCGGGGTTGGGATCGTGATCCTCGCCATCATTCTCGACCGCCTGACGCAGGCTGTCGGTCGCGACGCCCGTAGCCGTGGCAACCGTCGCTGGTACACCACCGGTCCCGTTGGGCTTATCACTCGCCCATTCACGAAGTAATTCACCCGTTGCCCGGTGGCGCATTGCTTACCGGGCCTATACGTCCCTCCAATAATTAAGGAACAACGATGCGACAGAACGTCATTATTGCCACAGCGTTTGCCACCCTTGTCTCCACCAGCACTTTCGCTGCCGATCTGCCAGGCAAAGGCATCACTGTACAGCCAATCCAGAGCACTATCTCTGAAGAATCCTTCCAGACGCAACTGGTCGCCCGTGCGCTGGAGAAACTGGGTTATACCGTTAACAAAACAAGCGAAGTTGACTACAACGTCGGCTATACCTCCATTGCCTCTGGCGATGCAACTTTTACCGCTGTGAACTGGCAGCCGCTGCATGATGATATGTATGCCGCAGCGGGCGGAGACAAAAAGTTCTATCGCGAGGGGGTATTCGTTACGGGTGCCGCGCAAGGTTATCTGATCGATAAAAAAACCGCTGAGCAGTATAAAATCACCAACATTGCCCAGTTAAAAGATCCGAAGATCGCCAAAATCTTTGACACCAACGGCGACGGAAAAGCAGACATGATGGGCTGCTCGCCGGGCTGGGGCTGCGAAGCGGTGATCAACCACCAGAACAAAGCCTTCGATCTGGAAAAAACCGTCGAGGTCAGCCACGGTAACTATGCGGCGATGATGGCTGACACTATTACCCGCTTTAAAGAAGGCAAACCCATTCTTTACTACACCTGGACACCGTACTGGGTGAGCGACGTTATGAAACCGGGTAAAGATGTGGTCTGGCTGCAGGTGCCGTTCTCTTCCCTGCCAGGCGAGCAGAAAGACATTGATACCAAGCTGCCAAACGGCGCCAACTACGGCTTCCCGGTGAACACTATGCATATCGTCGCCAACAAAGCCTGGGCGGAGAAAAACCCGGCTGCGGCGAAACTGTTTGCCGTCATGAAGCTGCCGCTGGCGGATATCAACGCGCAGAACGCGATGATGCACGACGGGAAAGCATCTGAAGCCGACGTGCAGGGTCACGTTGACGGCTGGATCAAAGCCCACCAGCAACAGTTTGATGGCTGGGTGAAAGAAGCGCTGGCTGCGCAGAAATAACCCCCTCGTAGGCCTGATAAGCGTAGCGCCATCACACCAATGCTGGATGGTGGCGCGATGCGCCTTATCCGGCCTACACGCCCTCCTCCCAACCACACAATCCATCACCCAACAAATCAGCAACATTTAATCACTTACGTTATGATTGTTTTCTGCAACCCATTTTTCAGTTGAAAACCATGACGAAAACCACTCAGGGACTTAGCCCTTCGCTGATCCTGTTAATGTCTATCGCCACCGGCCTCGCCGTCGCCAGTAACTATTACGCGCAGCCGCTGCTCGACACCATCGCACGTAACTTTTCGCTATCGGCCAGTACCGCTGGCTTTATCGTCACCGCGGCCCAGCTCGGCTATGCCGCCGGCCTGCTGTTTTTAGTACCGCTTGGCGATATGTTTGAACGTCGGATGCTGATCGTCTCCATGACGCTGTTAGCGGCAGGCGGCATGCTTATTACCGCCAGCAGCCAGTCGCTGGGCATGCTGATCCTCGGCACCGCCCTGACCGGGTTGTTCTCGGTAGTGGCACAGATTCTGGTTCCACTGGCGGCGACGCTTGCCACGCCGGATAAGCGCGGTAAAGTTGTCGGCACCATTATGAGCGGCCTGCTGCTGGGTATCCTGCTGGCGCGCACCGTGGCGGGATTACTGGCCAATCTTGGCGGCTGGCGCACCGTATTTTGGGTCGCATCGATATTAATGGCGCTGATGGCGATTGCGCTGTGGCGCGGCCTGCCGAAGATGAAATCAGATACTCATCTCAACTATCCGCAACTGTTAGGCTCCGTATTCAGCCTGTTTATCCATGATAAATTGCTGCGTACCCGCGCGATGCTGGGCTGCCTGACCTTTGCCAATTTCAGTATTCTCTGGACCTCTATGGCGTTTTTGCTCGCCGCGCCGCCGTTTAACTACTCCGAAGGAACGATCGGGCTGTTTGGCCTGGCAGGGGCCGCAGGGGCGTTAGGCGCGCGTCCGGCAGGTGGTTTTGCCGATAAGGGAAAATCACATCTCACCACGACCACAGGTCTGTTATTACTGCTGCTCTCCTGGTGGGCTATCTGGTTAGGGCATAGTTCCGTGCCAATGCTGATTATCGGTATCCTGGTCCTGGACCTCACCGTTCAGGGTGTGCATATCACCAACCAGACGGTTATCTATCGCATTCATCCGGACGCGCGTAATCGCCTGACCGCCGGATACATGACCAGCTATTTTATTGGCGGGGCGGCAGGTTCGCTGATTTCGGCCTCCGCCTGGCAGCATGCCGGTTGGGCTGGCGTTTGTCTGGCCGGTACGACCGTTGCCCTACTCAACCTGTTGGTCTGGTGGCGAGGATATCACCGTCAGGAAGCCGTAAATTAAGCATATAGCGTATGTTTACCGCTGATTGGGCTCCGCAGGGTGTTAAGGAGCCCATCAGTCTGCTAAGGTTATAACTCATTGAACCAATTTATATTAATTTCGGTAATGAAACCTATAACCCTATGGAAAGCCCGATATCCCAGTCTGAACCCAGTTCTGCAACGCTAACTGAAGGATTCAAAGACAGCCTGCCAATAGTCATCAGCTATATTCCGGTCGCTTTTGCATTTGGTCTCAATGCCACTCGCCTTGGCTTTACTCCGGTTGAAAGCGTGTTTTTCTCCTGCATTATCTATGCGGGAGCCAGCCAGTTTGTCATCACCACAATGCTCGCCGCAGGCAGTTCTTTGTGGGTCGCCGCACTGACCGTCATGGCCATGGATGTACGCCATGTTTTGTACGGACCTTCCCTGCGTAGCCGAATCGCCCAGCGACTGAGCAAACCCAAAAGCGCGCTGTGGGCCTTTGGTCTCACCGATGAAGTCTTTGCCGCCGCCACCGCGAAGCTGGTACGGGATAACCGGCGCTGGAGTGAAAACTGGATGATCGGCATTGCGCTATGCTCCTGGGCCTCCTGGGTGTTTGGCACGGTGATCGGCGCGTTTTCCGGTAGTGGTTTACTCAAGGATTACCCGGCAGTTGAAGCGGCGTTGGGCTTCATGCTCCCGGCGCTGTTCATGAGCTTCCTGCTCGCCTCTTTCCAGCGTCAACAAGCACTTTGTGTAACTGCAGCACTGGCCGGCGCGCTGGCTGGCGTCATGCTGTTTTCCATTCCTGCCGCCATCCTTGCAGGCATTGTCTGCGGATGTCTGACGGCTCTTATCCAGTCATTTTGGCAGGGAGGTCCCGATGAGCTATGAGGTCCTGCTGCTTGGCCTGTTGGTCGGCTGCGTTAACTACTGTTTTCGTTATTTGCCGCTCCGTCTTGGAGTGGGGAATGTTCGCCCGACGAAGCGCGGCGCGACGGGCATATTACTCGACACCATTGGCATTGCATCAATTTGCGCCCTGTTGGTGGTGTCTACCGCGCCAGAAGTGATGCACGATTCTCGTCGGTTCGTGCCTACGCTGGTGGGGTTTGTCATACTGGGCGCAAGCTTCTATAAGACCCGCAGCATCATCATTCCAACCTTACTGAGTGCTCTGGGCTATGGATTAGCCTGGAAAATGCTGATTGTCTTATAGATAAAAACAATCATTTTAAATAAATAATACATTTACTTTATTTGTCACTGTCGTTACTATATCGGCTGAAATTAATGAGGTTATACCCAAATGGATAGTTCGTTTACGCCCATTGAACAAATGCTAAAATTTCGCGCCAGCCGCTACGAAGAGTTCCCTTATCAGGAAGTGCTTCTGACTCGTCTATGCATGCACATGCAGGGCAAGCTGCTGGAAAACCGCAATAAGATGCTGAAAGCTCAAGGGATTAACGAGACATTGTTTATGGCGTTGATTACGCTGGAGTCTCAGGAAAACCACAGTATTCAGCCTTCTGAACTGAGTTGCGCGCTTGGCTCGTCACGCACTAACGCAACCCGCATTGCGGATGAGTTAGAAAAACGTGGCTGGATCGAACGTCGCGAAAGCGATAACGATCGCCGCTGTCTGCATCTGCAATTGACCGAGAAAGGCCACGCATTTTTGCAAGAGGTGTTACCGCCTCAGCATAACTGCCTGCATCAGCTTTGGTCATCTCTCAGCACCACCGAAAAAGATCAGCTTGAGCAAATTACCCGTAAACTTCTGACCCGTCTTGACCAGATGGAGCAGGATGGCGCGGTATTAGAAGCGTTGCGCTAACGCGCCGACTCGCTCAGAAATCCAGATTTATAAATGAAAAAACCGACAGGCCAGCACGCATACTGCTGGCCTGTCTGATAAACAGGTCGGCTCAGCCGATGTGAAAAAAAAAGAAGATCGTGGAGAACAACATGAGCGCAAATGCGGAGACTCAAACCCCGCAGCAACCGGTCAAGAAGAATGGCAAACGTAAAAGTATGCTGCTCCTTCTGACCTTGCTCTTTATTATCATTGCCGTGGCATATGGGATTTATTGGTTTTTAGTACTGCGTCATGTCGAAGAGACAGACGATGCGTACGTGGCAGGGAACCAGGTTCAAATCATGGCGCAGGTATCAGGCAGCGTGACGAAAGTCTGGGCTGATAACACTGACTTTGTAAAACAAGGCGATGTGCTGGTCACCCTCGACCAGACGGACGCAAAGCAGGCATTTGAAAAAGCCAAAACTGCGCTGGCTTCCAGCGTGCGTCAGACGCACCAGTTGATGATCAACAGCAAGCAGTTGCAGGCAAGCATTGAAGTGCAGAGAACCGCGCTGGCGCAGGCACAAAGCGACTTTAATCGCCGTGTCCCGCTGGGCAACGCCAACCTGATTGGCCGCGAAGAGCTGCAACATGCGCGTGATGCCGTCGCCAGCGCTCAGGCTCAGCTTGATGTCGCTATCCAACAATATAATGCCAACCAGGCGATGATTCTCGGCAGTAAGCTGGAAGACCAGCCCGCCGTGCAACAGGCGGCCACTGAAGTGCGCAATGCCTGGCTGGCGCTGGAACGAACCAGAATCGTCAGCCCAATGACTGGCTATGTTTCCCGTCGTTCCGTGCAGCCGGGAGCGCAAATTAGCCCGACCACGCCGCTGATGGCGGTCGTTCCAGCCACGAACCTGTGGGTGGATGCCAACTTCAAAGAAACACAGCTCGCGCACATGCGTATCGGTCAACCGGCGACCGTTATCAGCGATATTTACGGCGATGACGTGAAATATACCGGTAAGGTTATCGGGCTGGATATGGGTACGGGCAGCGCCTTTTCCCTGCTGCCAGCACAAAACGCGACGGGTAACTGGATCAAAGTCGTCCAGCGTCTGCCGGTGCGTATTGAACTGGATGCACAGCAGCTGGCGCAGCATCCGCTGCGTATCGGTTTATCTACGCTGGTTACGGTAGATACCTCAAATCGTGACGGACAAATTCTGGCAAGCCAGGTTCGTACCACGCCGGTATCAGAAAGTAATGCACGGGAAATCAACCTTGCTCCGGTCAATAAGATGATCGAAGAGATCGTGCAGGCCAACGCGGGCTAATTCAAAGGTGCGTGTGATGCAACAGCAAAAACCGCTGGAAGGCGCGCAGCTCGTCATTATGACGATCGCGCTGTCCCTGGCGACATTCATGCAGGTGCTGGACTCCACCATTGCTAACGTGGCGATCCCCACTATCGCCGGGAACCTCGGCTCTTCACTGAGCCAGGGAACCTGGGTGATCACCTCATTCGGGGTGGCGAACGCTATCTCGATTCCGATCACCGGCTGGCTGGCAAAGCGTTTTGGCGAAGTAAGGCTATTCATGTGGTCAACTATCGCCTTCGTCATTGCGTCATGGGCATGCGGGATGTCCACCAGCCTGAGCATGCTGATTTTCTTCCGCGTAATCCAGGGGATTGTCGCCGGTCCATTAATTCCGCTGTCACAAAGCTTGTTGTTGAATAACTATCCTCCCGCCAAGCGTTCCATCGCCCTGGCGCTATGGTCGATGACGGTGATTGTTGCCCCGATATGTGGCCCTATTCTTGGGGGCTATATCAGCGACAACTATCACTGGGGCTGGATATTTTTCATCAACGTGCCAATCGGTGCTGCGGTGGTATTGATGACCCTGCAAACCCTGCGCGGTCGGGAAACCAAAACCGAGCAGCGGCGCATCGATGCCATTGGTCTGGCCCTGCTGGTCATTGGTATCGGCAGTTTGCAGATTATGCTCGACCGCGGCAAAGAGCTGGACTGGTTCGCCTCTCAGGAGATTATCATCCTGACGGTGGTCGCCGTTGTCGCCATCAGCTTCCTGATCGTCTGGGAGCTTACCGACGAGCACCCCATTGTCGACCTCTCACTGTTTAAGTCGCGCAACTTTACCATCGGCTGTCTGTGTATCAGTCTGGCCTATATGCTCTACTTCGGCGCAATCGTCCTGCTGCCGCAGCTGTTGCAGGAGGTATACGGCTATACGGCAACCTGGGCCGGTCTGGCGTCAGCGCCGGTTGGGGTGATTCCGGTGATCTTATCGCCGATTATCGGCCGCTTCGCGCACAAGCTTGATATGCGTCGGTTAGTTACGTTCAGTTTTATTATGTACGCCGTCTGTTTCTACTGGCGTGCGTGGACGTTCGAACCGGGTATGGACTTTGGCGCATCGGCCTGGCCACAGTTTATTCAGGGTTTCGCGGTAGCCTGCTTCTTTATGCCGCTGACGACTATCACGCTGTCCGGCTTACCACCTGAGCGTCTGGCCGCGGCATCAAGTTTGTCGAACTTTACGCGAACGCTGGCCGGCTCTATTGGCACATCAATTACGACGACGATGTGGACTAACCGCGAGTCACTTCACCATGCGCAGTTAACGGAATCCGTTAATCCTTACAATCCAAACGCGCAGGCAATGTACGATAAGCTGCAGGATTTAGGGATGACGCACCAGCAGGCGTCAGGCTGGATAGCCCAGCAGATCACCAATCAGGGGCTGATTATTTCCGCCAACGAAATCTTCTGGATGTCGGCGGGGATCTTCCTGGTCTTGCTTGGCCTGGTGTGGTTTGCCAAACCACCCTTCGGTGCGGGCGGCGGCGGCGGTGGCGCGCACTAAATATCTGATAAAAGGGATCTGCGGATCCCTTTTTTATTGCCCCCTAGGAGTAATGCTTGTTAGTTAACGAGGATGAGTGGCACATACAGAGGTAATGAATCTGTTGCCTCCGGCGTATTGCTACGTTCACCTTATGTTTGTCACTTCTCTGAGGCAATACGACCTGTGAACGTGTTAAGGGTACTATCGCCGTACCCTTAACAATCCCGGCTCCCGGCGGGAAAATTGCCGCTCCGCGGTCCCCTCCGTTTATTCCTCCAGGCTACCGGGCCGGGCGCGAGGAAACTTCCCTGCAAAACGCGCCCTGAACCCGCATCCCTGCGGGTTCTCCCGGCCTTACGGAAACACGTCGGCAATTTTCAGCCGGACCAGCCCACACCTGACCACCTGCGTTTTTTATCTGAACAGCAAAACAGACTTAACTGGAAGTCAGTGCGTTGCAGCGATGACCCCGGTCCGGCTGAAAATCGATGAGGCGTTGACGGCTGACCGGGTCTGCCCGCAGGGATGCGGGCAGAGGGGACGGCCTGCAGGGACGCAGGCCCGGCCCCGACCCGACAGGCAGACGGCATAAGACGAATGAATCGCGCAGCGACGATTTTCCCGCCGGGAGCCTGGGTTGCAAGGGAGGCGGCGGTGAGCCTCCCTTGCGCGTTCACGGGTATCTGCGCTTCAGAAAAGTGATGCCACTGAGGTGAACGGAACCCTGAGCCGAAATCACATGTTCTCCATAATGCTTAACTGACTGGCATTACCTACCAGGGAGGTGGTTTAGGGGGAGGGGCAATAAAAAACCCCGGTTATAAGCCGGGGTTAATTTAAATACTGGAACAACTAATCAGTATGACTAAATATGCAGTTCCTGCAGTTTCTCTTTCGGCAGCGCCAGCTCTTCATTGCTGTTAACGCGTACATCATGCTCCAGAATATGACGTGCGATATCCTGTGCTTCGCTAAGAGAGTGCATCTGATACGTGCCACACTGGTAAACGTTCAGCTCCGGGATCTGGTTTTGATCCTGCACTTTCAGCACGTCCGCCATCGCCGCTTTCCACGCGTCGGCAACACGCTGCTCGTCTGGCGTACCAATCAGGCTCATGTAAAAGCCAGTGCGGCATCCCATCGGAGAGATATCGATAATCTCCACGCCGTTGCCGTTGAGATGGTTACGCATAAAACCTGCAAACAGGTGTTCCAGCGTGTGGATACCTTTCTCAGGCATCACTTCTTTGTTCGGAATGCAGAAACGCAGATCAAACACGGTGATTGCGTCGCCATGCGGGGTGTTCATCGTTTTTGCAACCCGGACCGCGGGAGCTTCCATCCGGGTGTGATCGACAGTAAAACTATCTAACAACGGCATTTAGCCACCTCCGATAAATTTTTTGAAAATAATCTGAACTCTTTGTTCCGGGGCGAGTCTGAGTATATGAAAGACGCGCATTTGTTATCATCATCCCTGTTTTCAGAGATGAAATTTTGGCCACTCCCGAGTGGCCTTTTTCTTTTGTATCAAGCGTGCTTTTCCAGCCACACGCTAAACGGCTCAGTATCAGCCGCTTCGATCTCCTGCTGACGACGCTTTGAAGCCTCGGTTTCAGCAATAAATTCCGCTTCCTGCAATATTTCTAACGGCTCTTCACGCAGCAGATTTCGGTAAGCCTCACCCAGCGCTTTACCCGTGCCGCCAATGCCTTCATCAATCATAGACCGTAGGATCCGGGCAGAGAAAGTCAGTTCTGGGTTGTCAAAACAGGCAACCAGTTCATCACAGACCTTTTGATACTCCTCTCCCCCATCGATGCTGTCCAGCGTTTGTGCCACGCGTTTCAGATCGCGGAACAGATCTTTCCCTACCTTAGGCAGCGGGAACTGGGCTGTTTCACAGCCAATACCTAACGTCAGCCCAGGCTTACGACCTTCAAGAATCACCCGATTCCAGTTTTTACGCGTACACAGCAATTCATCGCTGCTCATTTCCGGGGCATCGGCCAGCGCACACCAGACCATAAACAGATCGAGGAAACGCACCTGCTGCTCGTCCACGCCGATCGGTGAGAACGGGTTGATATCCAGTGAACGAACTTCGATGTACTCAATACCGCCACGCAGAAGCGCGTCAGAAGGCGTTTCGCCACGACGAGTGACGCGTTTCGGGCGAATAGGCGCATACAGCTCATTTTCAATCTGCAGAACGTTGCTGTTGATTTGCAGACGCTTACCGTCCTTCTCCAGACCGATCGCCGCGTACTCCTCGGAAGGGGTTTTAATCGCGCGCTTTAATCCTGCCACATACTCATGCAAATCGTTAAACGTAATTCCGAGATTGCTTTGCGACTTATTGGTATAGCCCAAATCACTCAGGCGCAGCGACGTCGCATACGGCAGGTAATACATCCCACAGTCGGTTTTTTCAAACGGCAGGGTTGTCGGTTTTCCTTGCAGGAAAGAGGAACAAATGGCCGGAGAGGCGCCAAACAGATACGGGATCACCCAACCAAAACGGTAGTAGTTGCGGATCAGACGGAAGTAACCCGCGGAGATCTTCTCTTTAGCATCTTCGCCGTCCGTTACGCCACATTTCGCCTGCCAGAAAGCCATCGGCAATGAGAAATTGTAGTGTACGCCGGAGATAGTCTGCATCAGCGCGCCGTAACGGTTTTTGAGGCCTTCACGGTACAGCGTTTTCAGACGACCGGTATTCGACGTACCGTACTGCGCCAGTTCGATATCCTGACCTTCGGCAATATAGCAAGGCATGCTCAACGGCCACATACGCTCGTCGCCCAGGTTCCTGGCGGTATACCGATGCAGGTCGCGCATAAATGTGAGCATTTTCTCAATGTCGTCGCCTGGAGGCGTAATAAACTCCAGCAGTGCTTCGGCAAAGTCAGTGGTTATCCATTTATGCGTTAGCGCTGAGCCTAACACCTCAGGATGGCCTGTCGTTGCTAATGACCCATCTGCATTAACGCGCAGCGTTTCGCGCTCCAGCCCACGTTGAATCCCCTTTAACGCCTGAGGATGGTTTTCCAGCCAGGCCAGCGCCTGTGATACGTCCGGGATCAAATTGACCTCCCGCCTGTCAAAATCGTTTTAATTAGCATAATGGTATTGGTTACCCTGAAGGCTATCTCACAACACAATTAGTGCCACCACATAATGCCTTGCGTCGTAACCGCTGCGACAACTACATAGCGCAGCGCCTTGCCAAGGCATAAGAAAAAAAGTACTGGACCCCACGAGATGCGCATCCATCCAGCTAACAGGCACAGTAAATCACCCACAACCGGCATCCAGCTTAATAATAGTGTGACAGCGCCATAGCGCCGCAGCCAGCCAGTGGCTTTTTCTTGCCAGCGCGATGTTTTACGCAATGGAAAGAAACGCCCAAGGATAACGTTAGTTAACCCTCCAAGGCTATTACCCATTGTTGCTGTTAAGACTAAGACCCAGGGATGACTTATCCCAGAGACCAGCAAAGCAACTAAAACAACTTCAGAATTGCCGGGTAATAGCGTAGCGCTGAGAAAACTGCTGGCAAACAGTGACAGGAGCGATAGTCCATCACTCACAATAACCGGACATCCACCGCGTCCATTCCTGCGGCACGCGCCGCCTGCAGTCCAAAATCGGCATCTTCAAACACGACACAGCGCGCCGGAGCAACACCCATACGTTCGGCACAGAGCAAAAACGTATCAGGAGCAGGTTTATGGTGTTGTACGTGATCGGCTGCGACTACAGCATCAAAATAGCGACGCAGCCCAAGGTGTGCGAGCAGAGCTTCCGCAATCGCGCTTTCACTCCCCGTACCTACCGACATAGGACGACGACCATGCCAGGCTTTCACGACGTCAACCAATGGCAAAGGCTGGACGCTATCCAGCAGCATGCTTCTCACCTTGTCGGTTTTTTCACGCGCCAAGGCATGAGGGTCAAGATCGGCATGATTCAATTCAATTACCGACTGAGCAATACGCCACGTTGGGGAGCCATTGAGGGCGACCATGGCTTGTTCATCAAAACGTAACCCATAATGCCCCAATACCTCATGCCACGCCTTACGGTGCGTTGGCTCGGTATCCAGGATGGTGCCATCCATATCAAAAATCAAACCCGCATAACGTTCGTACATCGTCTTCTCACAAGCCGAATGACCAGACGTTATTTTATCGTAATTGATTGATTTTGTCGCTGACAGCGAATTAAGGGGTGTTCCGGGAGTATGTGGAAATGATTCAAAGGAGAGAAGATGGTGCATCCGGGAGTTATCTCGGAGAAGATGGTGCATCCGGGAGGATTCGAACCTCCGACCGCTCGGTTCGTAGCCGAGTACTCTATCCAGCT
>NZ_JAOWCH010000071.1:98384-295321 GCF_030337065.1 Citrobacter sp. Cb004
TTTTCAGCCGGACCAGCCCACACCTGACCCCCTGCGTTTTTTATCTGAACAGCAAAACAGAGTTAACTGGAAGTCAGTGCACCGTGCACGTTCACGGGTATCTGCGCTTCAGAAAAGTGATACCACTGAGGTGAACGGAACCCTGAGCCGAAACCACATGTTCTCCATAATGCTTAACTGACTGGTATTACATGTTAGTGCGGCTTTTTTGTTGTGATCTGCTTCAAATATAGAAATTAAATTCTTTATATTGATATAAAAGAGAAAATATTTCTTAACTTTTAGAAATTACAGGGGTTTGTTTGTGAAGTTTTTCTCTGATCCTGCGCGTATGATTTCCTCATTACTCCAATAGCTCACCTGCACCGTAGTACTGCGTATCGCATTGAGGCAGTACGAAAAAAATATAAAAACCTCTACCTACACATTGAGCGGAAAATTATGGAAACGGCAACGAATAACAGCGTAATACTCGACGCATCTGCTCCGGCACGTCGGGCGGGAATGACCGAAAGTGAATGGCGCGAAGCCATTAAATTCGACAGCATGGACACCGGCTGGGTCATTATGAGTATCGGTATGGCAATTGGTGCGGGGATTGTTTTTCTTCCCGTCCAGGTGGGTTTGATGGGGCTGTGGGTGTTTTTGCTCTCCTCTATCATCGGTTACCCAGCCATGTATCTGTTCCAGCGTCTGTTTATTAATACGCTGGCTGAGTCCCCAGAGTGTAAAGACTACCCGAGCGTAATCAGCGGCTATCTGGGTAAGAACTGGGGCATCCTGTTAGGTGCGTTGTATTTTGTGATGCTGGTTATCTGGATGTTCGTCTATTCCACCGCCATCACCAACGATAGCGCCTCCTACCTGCATACTTTTGGCGTTACTGAAGGTTTACTGTCCGACAGCCCGTTCTATGGCCTGGTGCTGATTTGCATCCTGGTGGCTATCTCGTCCCGCGGGGAAAAACTGCTGTTTAAAATCTCCACCGGTATGGTACTGACCAAGCTGCTGGTGGTGGCGGCGCTTGGCGTGTCTATGGTTGGGATGTGGCATTTATATAACGTAGGTTCACTGCCGCCGATGGCGCTGTTGATCAAAAACGCGATTATCACGCTGCCGTTTACCCTGACCTCGATTCTGTTTATTCAGACCTTAAGCCCGATGGTTATCTCCTATCGTTCTCGCAATAAATCCATTGAAGTGGCACGCCATAAAGCCCTGCGAGCCATGAATATTGCGTTCGGTATTCTGTTTGTGACCGTCTTTTTCTACGCCGTTTCCTTCACGCTGGCGATGGGCCATGACGAAGCGGTTAAAGCTTATGAGCAGAACATTTCCGCTCTGGCGATTGCCGCGCAGTTTATCAGCGGCGCGGGTGCTGGCTGGGTGAAAATCGTCAGCGTTATTCTGAACATCTTTGCCGTAATGACCGCTTTCTTCGGCGTTTACTTAGGGTTCCGTGAAGCCACTCAAGGGATCGTGATGAACGTGCTGCGCCGCAAAATGCCAGCCGAGAAAATCAATGAGACCCTGGTTCAGCGCGGCATTATGGTTTTCGCTATCCTGCTGGCGTGGGGAGCCATTGTGCTCAATGCGCCGGTACTGAGCTTCACTTCTATTTGTAGCCCTATCTTCGGCATGGTGGGATGTCTGATCCCGGCCTGGCTGGTCTACAAAGTTCCTGCACTGCACAAATACAAAGGCGCTTCCCTGTATCTGATTATTGTCACGGGCCTGCTGCTGTGCGTTTCTCCGTTCCTGGCATTTTCCTGAGATATCTGAGCAAAGGTTGTTGTTATGTTTGAGACTACATTGAATCCATTATGGGATAGTTTTATCCGCGCGGTGCAGGAAGAAGTTAAGCCTGCGCTGGGCTGCACGGAACCTATCTCTCTGGCTCTGGCGGCAGCGGTCGCCTCCTCTGAGCTGGACGGCGCGGTTGAACGCATTGATGCGTGGGTCTCACCGAACCTGATGAAAAACGGCATGGGCGTTACCGTGCCGGGTACCGGAATGGTCGGGCTGCCTGTCGCGGCGGCACTGGGTGCGCTGGGGGGAAATGCCCACGCTGGTTTAGAGGTACTGAAAGACGCTTCGCCTCAAGCGATTGCCGATGCGAAAGCGATGCTTACCGCCGGGAAGGTCGCGGTGATGCTGCAGGAGCCATGCGAGGACATTCTTTTCTCCCGTGCGAAGGTTTATAGCGCTGAAGGATGGGCGTGCGTGACGATTGTTGGTGGTCATACCAACATTGTGCACATTGAGACCAATAAGGGCGTGGTGTTCACGACAGAACAGAACGCTCAGGAAGAGGAACAGGAGTCACCGCTGGCGGTATTGTCCCACACGTCGCTGGAAGAGATTCTGGCGTTCGTGAACGCGGTACCGTTTGAGTCAATCCGCTTTATTCTCGATGCGGCGAAACTGAACGGTGCGCTGTCCCAGGAAGGGCTGCGCGGTAACTGGGGCTTGCACATCGGAACCACGCTTGAGAAGCAGTGCGCGCGTGGCCTGCTGGCGAACGATCTCTCCACCTCTATTCTGATCCGCACCAGTGCGGCATCGGATGCGCGAATGGGCGGGGCGACGCTTCCGGCAATGAGCAACTCGGGCTCCGGTAATCAGGGGATTACCGCGACCGTTCCGGTAATGGTGGTGGCTGAGCACTTTGGTGCGGATGAAGAGAAACTGGCGCGTGCGCTGATGTTGTCTCACTTGAGCGCTATCTACATCCATCATCAGCTTCCGCGTTTGTCTGCACTGTGTGCGGCAACCACGGCGGCGATGGGCGCCGCGGCGGGGATGGCGTGGATTGTTGATGGTCGCTACAACACTATCGCGATGGCAATCAGCAGCATGATTGGCGACGTGAGCGGAATGATTTGCGATGGCGCCTCAAACAGCTGCGCGATGAAAGTTTCAACCAGCGCATCTGCGGCGTGGAAAGCGGTGCTGATGGCGCTGGATGACACCGCAGTGACCGGCAATGAAGGGATTGTGGCGCACAACGTGGAGCAATCTATCACGAACCTGTGTGCGCTGGCGTGTCGCTCGATGCAGGAAACCGACAAGCAGATCATTGAGATCATGGCCAGTAAGGCACATTAATCTGCAGGCCGGGTAAGGCGGAATCGCCCCCGGCATAACTCTAAGCCGCCTTTTCAGGCGGCTTCTTCGTCTTCCAGCCGTAGCTCGGCATCCGCCACAATCGCTTCCAGCTCTGTCAGCATTTCTTCATAGCCGAAGGTCACAGTATCCTGTTTTTTCGGCTCAACCTGCGGCTGGCGTTTTTTTGATGATTTCTTGCTCAATAGTCGTACTCCATTGTTTTCCCTGACTATACGGGCAAATCTATCAGCAAAGCGCGCAGCGCGGTATCGGCGACTAACGTTATGTTAGTTTCGTCACGAATAAATGCGCCATCGCCGCAGGTGAGCGCTTCTTTTTCGGCGCCAGATGTCACCGCATGGAATCTGCCGTGGATCGACTGTAAGTAAGCCCGCGGCCCATGTAACTGAAAACTCAGCGATTCACCTTGTTGCAGTTCAACGTGGTGCACCCATACCTGTTGACGCAGATGCAGGCTGCCTTGTTCACCATCCGGCGAGGCGAGCAACTGATGCTTACCGGCACTCAGCGTGGCTTTCTGTACGCAGGCGTTTTCGCGCTGCGGGCAGGCATCCAGCCAGAGCTGCATTCGGGTTAACGGTTTATCTTTGCTGATATTGTGTTCGCTGTAGCTAATTCCCGGCTGTGTGGCGAGCAGTAAAACTTCTCCTGCCTTGGCCTGGATATGGTTCCCTTCACTGTCGCGATACTCCGCTTCCCCTTCGAGGATCAGATTGACGATATCCACCTTCGGATAGGTACGTGGCTGGAAAGAGGCTCCCGGTGCCAGAACTTCCTGGTTCAGAACACGCAGCGAGGCATAACCCAGCAGTTTAGGATCAAAATAGTGCCCAAAGGAGAAGGTATAACGGGCCTGCAGCCAGCCGTAGTCTGCTTGCCCGCATTGTTTGGCTGTACGGGTAGTAATCATAGTTCTTGACCTCTCTTTACTTCCTTTTATGTTAAATGGCTAGACGCTGCATTGTTAGCCAGATATTCTGCCCGGTATGTTCAAATTTCCTGAATGAGAACGAGATGGCCAAAGAAAGGGCTTTAACGCTTGAGGCGTTACGCGTCATGGACGCAATAGACCGGCGTGGCAGCTTTGCCGCCGCAGCGGACGAACTGGGGCGCGTTCCTTCCGCGCTCAGCTATACCATGCAGAAGCTGGAGGAAGAGCTGGACGTCGTGCTGTTCGACCGTTCAGGTCATCGCACAAAATTCACCAACGTCGGGCGTATGCTGCTGGAACGTGGGCGTGTACTGTTGGAAGCTGCGGATAAGCTGACCACCGATGCCGAAGCGCTGGCTCGCGGTTGGGAAACGCATCTGACCATCGTCACCGAAGCGCTGGTGCCGACGGCGGCGTTTTTCCCGCTGATCGACAGACTTGCCGGGAAGGCCAATACCCAGCTTTCCGTTATCACCGAAGTTCTGGCCGGGGCGTGGGAGCGTCTGGAGCAGGGGCGGGCGGATATCGTGATTGCGCCGGATATGCATTTTCGCTCATCTTCGGAAATCAACTCGCGCAAGCTGTACTCGCTGATGAACGTATATGTGGCGGCCCCGGATCATCCAATTCATCAGGAGCCGGAACCGTTATCGGAAGTCACCCGCGTGAAGTACCGTGGAATCGCGGTGGCGGACACGGCCCGCGAACGCCCGGTGCTGACGGTTCAACTGCTGGATAAACAGCCGCGTCTGACGGTGAGTTCGATAGAAGATAAACGCCAGGCGCTGTTGGCCGGCCTTGGCGTGGCGACGATGCCATACCCGCTGGTGGAAGAGGACATTGCGGCGGGTCGGTTGCGTGTGGTTAGCCCGGAATCGACAAGCGAAATTGATATTATTATGGCCTGGCGTCGAGACAGCATGGGCGAAGCGAAATCCTGGTGTTTGCGGGAAATTCCCAAGCTGTTTGCGGGTAAATAGCAGGGCTGTTACGCCGGATGCGGTGCAAATGCACCTTATCCGGCCGACAAGATGGTGTATTACATCAGGACAGTTGTTTAGGGTCAGCGCCGAAGCGGTTGCTCCCCTGAGTCCCGTTTTGACAGTTGAAAATGATGATTACCAACCAGCCTACGATCGGGATCAGCAGCACCAGTAGCCACCAGGCCGAGCGGTCGGTGTCATGTAAACGCCGGAACTGCACCGCCCACCACGGGATAAAGACCAGAACCCCATAAATCGTCGTTAATATGCCTTCCCCTCCGGCGCGTTCCCAGCCAAGCATTCTGTCCAGAATGCCCAGCACGAACGTAAAGATGATGTTGACCAGCACAAACATCCAGTATTCTTTACGACGCGCGCGGCCCCCAAAACCAAAGTAGTTCTTTAATACGTTTAAATACCAATCCATTTTTGCCTCGTTCTGTATTCAATTACTTGTTTTTAAAGCAATCAAATTAAGAATAGCCGTGAATGGAATACTGGTAAATATTTGCTGTATTAATTATTTGGCCCCCAAAGGGGACCCGTGTAAATCAGGCAAAACGGTCATCACGCCCGTGGGGCTCGTTGAGGTCCTGCCACGGTCCGACAGAAATAATGCCGGTCGGGTTAATGGTTTTGTGGCTACGGAAGTAGTGATTGCGGATGTGATCGAAATTAACGGTCTCCGCAATGCCTGGCATCTGGTAGATATCGCGCAGGAAACCGTACAGGTTCAGATAGTCGCTAATCCGGTGTTTGTCGCACTTGAAGTGCGTCACATACACAGGATCAAAGCGCACCAGCGTGGTCCACAGGCGAATATCGGCCTCTGTTAACTGGTCCCCGGTCAGGTAGCGATGTTGCCCAAGGATCTGCTCCAGTCGCGCCAGAGATTGAAAGACTTTTTCTACGGCGTCGTCGTAGGCTTCCTGACTGGTGGCAAATCCGGCTTTATACACGCCGTTATTGACGTTGTCATAAATCCATCCGTTGAGCTCGTCGATTTTAGTTTGCAGAGCGGGTGGATAGTAATCCCCGGCTTTCGCGCCCAGCGCATCAAACGCAGTGTTAAACATACGGATGATATCTGCAGATTCGTTGCTGACAATGGTGTGGTTCTTTTTGTCCCACAGCACCGGAACGGTCACCCGACCGCTGTAGTGCGGATCGGCGTGTAAATAGAGTTGATAAAGAAATTCGTGCTGATACAGGGTATCGCCGGTTGCCGCCGGGAAGTTATCGTCAAAGGTCCAGCCGTTTTCCAGCATCAGCGGATGCACAACGGAAACGGAAATAAACGGTTCCAGCCCTTTGAGTTTACGCAAGATCAGCGTGCGATGCGCCCACGGACAGGCCAGAGAAACGTAGAGATGATAGCGGTCTTTTTCGGCGGCGAAACCCCCTTCGCCCGTTGGACCCGGTGCGCCATCCGCGGTGAGCCAGTTACGGAAAGCTGATGCAGAGCGTTGAAATTTTCCCCCGGTTGATTTGGTGTCATACCAGGTGTCATGCCATACGCCGTCAATGAGTTGTCCCATGTTTTCGCCTCCTCAGATAGCAAAAGCGAGGAGATGTCTCCTCGCTTTTTGATGCGTTTAGTATAGCTCGCTTACCATTTTTTATTCAGTACACGGTCGATGCTGAATGCGCCCGGACCGGTGATAGCCAGCAGCAGGAAGCCGCCTGCGATGGTCAGGTTTTTCATAAACATCAGAGAGTTCACACCTTCCGCAAAGTTGCTGTGGAAGAGGAACGCCGTCAGCAGCGTGAAGCCCGCGGTGAACAGCGCAGTAGTACGGGTCAGGAAACCAAACAGGATGGCCAGACCGCCGCCAAACTCAAGCAGGATAACCAGCGGTAACATAAATCCTGGGACGCCCATGGCTTCCATGTACTGTTGGGTACCCGCATATCCGGTGATTTTTCCCCAACCTGCGGTAATAAACAGGATTGGCATCAGAATGCGCGCTACCAGTACACCAACATCTTCTAATTTCTTCATCATACTCTCCAGGAAACCACTCAGGCGGCTTATTGTGTTTTTTTGTGCAACGACGTCGCAGAGTGCGTCGTTGCTGTCGATGGAGAGAATCATAAACGCGGCTAATGACAATTGTTAGCAAGGAAAACTGTCAGAAATTTTCAAAAAATTTGAGGTTAGGGGGAGAAGAGGTGATTAGCCGCGCAGTTGCTGTTGTCTGATGGTCGATTTAACCAGACGCCAGATGCTCCACACGCTAAAGCCGCGTTTAGCCCAGCGTACCAGCAGATTCGGGTTACGAATGGTGCGAACCGCTATAATACTGCTTCCGACCAACACCCAGCCACGCAGGTTCAGCAGCGTCTTCCAGCCACGATCGTAAACTTCGGTGGCTTCAAGCCAGTCGCGGCGAGTGGCAGACAGATCCAGCCTTTGCTGCTGGATCTGTCCAAGCAGTTGCGCCTTACGTTGTTGACGTTCGACTTTACTGCTCATTATGCATCATCCTCCAGGGCCTGCCTGTCGTTAGCGAGTTCATTGCGCGTATGGCGTAGCAGCGTTGTTTTACGCGCTTTACTCAGCGTCCATAGCCCGCCGATAAGCGCTAAAAGCAACAGCACAACGGTGGTGGCAATCATGGCGTTCAGGCGATACTGCGGGTCTATGGCCCAGATGATAAGCACCATCAGGCTCATCAGACCAAACGCCGCGAACAGCATGGTCAGCCCAAGCATCAGCAGGATCTGGATGAGATTGGCTTTTTCCTCTTCCAGCTCAACGACGGCCAGCCGCAGCCGCGTCTCTACGATCTCAACGAGAATCGTCAGGATCCGCTGTCCAATACCCAGTACGCCTTTGCCTGGACCTTGTGCGTGTTGAGAGTCTGCCATTATTAACGGCGCGACAGCAGTACACCAAGCACCACACCGACTGCAGCGCCAATGCCGACGCCTGTCCATGGGTTTTCGCGTACGTAGTTATCGGCTTTTGCCGCGGCCTCACGGGTCTGTTTGGCAATCACATCGCTGGTTTCGCTCAGACGATGGCGGCTCTCGCGTAACGCATGTTCGGCTTTGCTGCGAATTTTACTCATCTCTTCCTTCGACTTATCGCCAGAGGAGCTAAGTACTTCTTCAAGCGTATCCGCAAGAGATTTCAGCTCAGCGCGCAGGTTTTCCGTAGCATTATCTTTCGACATAGTTTTCTCCAGTTGAGTGACTAGTTACCGTACTTAGTAATCGCGTGTCTCGAGTTCTTTCAGCTCTTGCTGAGCTTCAGCAAGCTTATGTTCGCGCTTGGCTATCTTATCCGCATCGCCTTTTTGCTTCGCTTCGGCCAAATCACGTTGACGCTCGGCTATCTCATTTTTCTGCTCGGCGATTTTTTTCTGATGGTCGGCGCGCAGTTTGCTGTCAGTACAATTTGCCCGAACTTCGCTCAGCGCTTTGTTCAGACCATTGATGCGGTTTTGATTGTTGTGCTTTTCGGCATAGCTTATCTCCCGCTGAATATCCTGTTCTTTTTCCTGACAGAGGGTGGAGGCGTAACTGCCGGCACTGAGAGCGAAAAGACTAATTGCTAAAGCGATGCGGTATTTCATTCTTGAACCTTCCATTGTGATTCGACCTTGTGGCTTTGGCCGATGCTCCAGAATAATAAAGCAATGGGTCATAAACCCAGTTTATTAATCATAGGCGCTAAATGATGAAATCACCAAAGTGAGTGATCTAATTCAGATTCCTGGAGATTAACCAAAACGGTGCGGGGTATCACGTAAGCGGGATAACCACTGTACCGCCTGATTATCATCATCCTGCTGAGCAATAACGAAACCGTGCGGTAACGTTCGGTCCAGCACGACCTTTGCGGCTGCGCTTTGCGCGCTGGAATCAAAGGTGATCAGCAGCGCGTCATTTTGCGGAGTAATGCTTTTAAAGCGAATACCGTTGGCGTCCAGGTGATGCCAGATAGAGAAGCCATCAGGCATGGTGGCTCCCTGGTTTACAGCACGAATGGCAAGCGTTGACTCCTGCTGGCGGATGACCGACCAGGTCAGGAGCAGCGCGCCGATAAACAGCATAAAAGTAGTCGTCCAGGCCAGTCGTCGGAGTGTTATGCATGATTTCAGCATAATTTACCCTCGGTTCCCGTATTTCTTTTTCCAAAGCACAACCAGTGAACCTGCCAGACCAAACACCAGTAACACCACGGGAAGCAGCATCAGACAAGACATCAGCTGATCTTCATATTTGAGAAACACTGGCGTTTTGCCCAGCAGATAGCCAAGCGTTGTGAGAATCAGAACCCAAAGCAGTCCGCTCATCCAGTTAAAGAACTGAAAGCGCGCATTGTTAAGACCGGACAATCCTGCGATGGTCGGCAGTAATGTTCTGACAAACGCGATAAAGCGACCGACCAACAGGGCAGACAAGCCATGCTTATGGAACAGATGATGTGCGCGCTGATGGTAGTGCGCGGGTAGATGAGACAGCCAGTTTTGAACGGTGCGGGTATTTCCCAGCCATCTCCCCTGGATATAGCTGAGCCAGCAACCCAGGCTGGCCGCGGTGGTGAGCAGCAGTACCGTTTGCGGAAAACCCATCGCGCCTTTAGCGATAAGTACGCCGACCAGTACCAGTAGACTGTCGCCAGGTAAAAAGGCTGCTGGCAGCAGTCCGTTTTCCAGAAACAAAATGGTAAACAGTACGAAATAGAGCATGCCAATCATGGAGGGATTGGCCAGCGTTTCAAAATCCTGAGCCCATAAAGCATTCAATAATTGAGTCAGTAGTTCCATTCAATATTCCTGGAGAATCGGTTGTCGTCATGCCGGTATTCTGGAGTTTGTAACGCCGCAATTTTATTGGTGTTTTTTACATGGATCGCGGTCTGACACAAATTCACGGCCTGAACTATTCCCTGTAAAGTTGTGAAGTAAGCAAGCTCTCAAACACAAAAATTCAAATAACAACTAATTGTAACAAAGGTCAACGTAGTCCGTTATAGAAATTACGGGTGTTGCACTGTGATTTTGCTTATCGCAATGGAGGGAGGCGAGAGGATTTACACAGGCTGACACTTTATACCTAATGCTTACCAAGCGTCAGAAACAGGCGCTTTGTCGCGCCTGCATCGTTAAGATTGTTTATTTTGCGCCGTTAGCTGCCGTATCGAGATGAATGACGGGATTATCGGTAAAAAGATAACGGTCTGCGTTGAATTCAAAATCATCGCTGGTTTCGTTAAACAGCATCTGCTTTGTGTTCTCAAGATGCTGCCACATCGCCAGTTTGGCGGCGTGTGGATCTTTGCGAATCAGCGCCCGCAGGATCTGGTCATGGTCGTCGCACCAGTTATCTATCGTGCGCAGGTCGATGTGGTCGTGCAGCTTCTTCCAGTAGGGGTTGTGAATACGCTGAGTCCACATTTTTTCAACAATCGCGGCCAGGGCAGAGTTCTGTGTTGCCAGCGCGACCTGCACATGGAACAGGAGATCCCACTCGGAGTCACGAAAGCTTTTTTCGTTACGCGACTTCTCCTGAATTTCCATCAGTTTCATGATGTCCTGTTTGGTCACCTGGGTGGCGGCAAACTCAGCAATGTTGCTTTCTATGAGCTGGCGAGCCTGGAGCAGCTCAAACGGACCGTAGCTGGCGAATTCCAGACTTTCATCTGGCGCGACATAGTGTTTGGGTTGGTTTGAAATGACGTGGATCCCCGATCCTTTACGCACTTCAACATAGCCCTCAACCTCGAGCATGATAATCGCTTCACGAACCACGGTGCGGCTGACATTTTTTTCATCGGCGATAAAGCGTTCGGCGGGGAGTTTGTCACCCACCAGGTAGACACCCTGCTCAATGCGTTCTTTCAGATCAGCGGCAAGTTGTTGGTACAAACGTCGTGGTTCGGTGATTTCCATATGCGCTCCAGGCATGATACGGCAGACTCTATTTGTTATACCACTTTTGCGATTACGGCTCCACTCGCGGCGATAAAAAAGCCGCCAGATGACTGGCGGCTTAGCATTACATAACCTTGTTAAATCGTGTCTGGTTAACTTTGCGCAGCGGGATCGCCAGTTTGCGAAGCTGACTCTACCTCGCTGGCCGATTTGTTCTGCAATACCGTCCAGATGACTAACGCGCCGAGCAGGTCGAATACCGCCAGTACGGCGAACAGCGGGCTGAAGCCGATGGTGTCAGCCAGCGCGCCAACGACCAGTGCAAACAGCGTACTTGCAAGCCAGGCGGACATACCGGTCAGACCGTTCGCGGTTGCCACTTCATTACGACCAAATACGTCAGAAGAGAGCGTGATCAGCGCACCGGACAGCGCCTGGTGAGCAAAGCCGCCGACGCACAGCAGGGCGATAGCAATGTACGGGCTGGTGAACAGACCGATCATCCCTGGGCCAATCATCAGCAATGCGCCCATGGTGACGACCATTTTACGGGAAACGATCAGGTTAACGCCGAACCAGCGCTGGAACAGCGGCGGTAAGTAACCCCCTACGATACAACCCAGGTCAGCAAACAGCATCGGCATCCAGGCAAACATCGCAATCTCTTTCAGGTTAAAGCCGTAGACTTTAAACATGAACAGCGGGATCCAGGCGTTGAAGGTACCCCAGGCCGGCTCTGCCAGGAAACGCGGCAGCGCGATGCCCCAGAACTGGCGATTACGCAGGATCTGACCGAGAGACATTTTCTTGGCGGTGCTGTTTTTATGCTGTGATTCCTGACCATTCAGAATGTAATCACGTTCTTCATCAGACAGTTTTTTCTGGTCGCGTGGGTGTTTGTAAAATACCAACCAGCACATGGCCCAGATAAAGCTCAGGGCACCAGAAATAATGAATGCCATCTGCCAGCTGTGCATGACGATAGCCCAGACGACCAGCGGCGGAGCAATCATCGCGCCGATAGAGGAACCGACGTTAAAGTAACCCACGGCGATTGAACGTTCTTTTGCCGGGAACCATTCAGAACTGGCTTTCAGACCCGCAGGGATCATCGCAGCTTCAGCGGCACCGACTGCGCCTCGCGCCAGCGCCAGTCCACCCCAGCTACCAGCCAGTGCGGTCGCGCCACAGAAGACGGCCCACAGAACGGCGAACATCGCGTAACCAATTTTTGTGCCGAGCACATCGAGCACGTAGCCGGCAACAGGTTGCATTACGGTGTAAGCAGCAGAATACGCTGCGATGATATAGGAATACTGTTGGGTGGAGATGTGTAACTCTTCCATCAGAGTTGGCGCAGCTGCCGCCACAGTGTTACGTGTCAGATAACCCAGCACGGTGCCAAGCGTCACCAGTGCGATCATGTACCAACGTAACCCTTTAATTTTACGCATGTAAAACCTCATCGTTTTGTTATGTCCGCGAACGAGCGGTCATCTTCCAGTTCAGGGAGGAGGATGTTCTTTTACGAGGGGGTAACCGAAAAAAAAGCCGGTACTCCCCGAACTCTGCCATGTCAATATTTGTGCTAATTCGGTTTCCGTACCGGTTAATCCGATGGTGATACATCGGTAATTTGCATTCCGTCGGCTTATGTATCGCGACGGCAAAAAGATAACTTGTCATACAGCTTTAAAAGGTGAGTGCCATCACAAAAGTGTGAATCTTCGTGTGGTCATTATTTCGATTCAGCAAAGCCAGTGCTGGTGCGGCTTGGCGCGTGGTTTACCTCTTTGAGAGTAATTTTTTTGTCGCCATTTGTTGATCTAACTCACGAAAATATCTTCAGTGTATGGAAATTGGTGTGATAACTTTGTCAACATCAAAACATAAGCAATCTGACGCACTCGCTGAGAGGAAGACGATAATGACCCCGTTTATGACTGAAGATTTCCTGTTGGACACCGAATTTGCCCGCCGTCTGTATCATGATTACGCCAAAGACCAGCCAATCTTCGACTACCACTGTCATTTGCCACCGCAACAAATCGCGGAAAACTACCGTTTTAATAACCTGTATGACATCTGGCTGAAGGGTGACCACTACAAGTGGCGTGCGATGCGTACTAACGGCGTCGCTGAGCGCCTGTGTACCGGCGATGCGTCCGATCGCGAGAAGTTTGACGCCTGGGCCGCCACGGTTCCGCACACAATCGGTAACCCGCTGTACCATTGGACCCACCTCGAATTACGTCGCCCGTTTGGTATTACAGGTAAGCTGCTGTCTCCGGCAACGGCTGACGAAATCTGGAACCAGTGCAACGAACTGCTGGCGCAGGACAAATTCTCCGCGCGCGGCATCATGCAGCAGATGAATGTGAAAATGGTTGGTACTACCGATGACCCGATCGACTCTCTGGAGCATCACGCGGCCGTTGCTAAAGACGGAAGCTTTGATGTGAAAGTGCTGCCGAGCTGGCGTCCGGATAAAGCCTTTAACATTGAGCAGGCGACCTTTAACGACTATATGGCGAAGCTCGGTGAGGTGTCTGACACGGATATCCGCCGCTTCAGCGACCTGCAAGCTGCGCTGACCAAACGTCTGGATCACTTTGCGGCTCACGGCTGTAAAGTCTCTGACCACGCGCTGGACGTGGTGCTGTTTGCTGAATCTAACGAATCTGAACTGGATAGCATTCTGGCACGCCGCCTGGCGGGTGAAACGCTGAGCGAGCATGAAGTTGCCCAGTTTAAAACCGCGGTGCTGGTGTTCCTCGGTGCGGAATACGCGCGTCGTGAATGGGTACAGCAGTACCACATCGGCGCGCTGCGTAATAACAACCTGCGTCAGTTCAAACTGTTGGGCGCGGATGTCGGCTTCGACTCCATCAACGATCGCCCGATGGCCGAAGAGCTGTCCAAACTGCTGAGCAAGCAGAACGAACAGAACCTGCTGCCGAAAACTATTCTCTACTGCCTGAACCCGCGCGATAACGAAGTGCTGGGCACCATGATCGGCAACTTCCAGGGCGAAGGTATGCCGGGCAAGATGCAGTTCGGTTCCGGCTGGTGGTTCAACGATCAGAAAGACGGTATGGAGCGTCAGATGACGCAGCTGGCCCAGCTCGGTCTGCTGAGCCGTTTCGTCGGCATGCTGACCGATAGCCGTAGCTTCCTGTCATACACGCGCCATGAATACTTCCGTCGCATCCTGTGCCAGATGATTGGCCGTTGGGTTGCTGCAGGTGAAGCGCCGGCAGATATCCAGCTGTTGGGTGAAATGGTCAGAAATATTTGCTTCAACAATGCGCGTGATTATTTCGCCATTGAACTGAACTAAGGCCTGGGTGAAGGTATGCAATACATCAAGATCCATACGCTGGATAACGTCGCGGTAGCGCTCGCTGATTTGGCTGAAGGAACCGAAGTCACCGTTGATGGGCAAGCGGTAATCCTGCGCCAAGCGGTTTCTCGTGGCCATAAATTCGCTTTATGCGATATTGCGCAAGGCGAAAACGTCATTAAATACGGTTTGCCAATCGGTCATACGTTGGTGGACGTGGCGGCGGGTGAGCATATTCATGCTCACAACACGCGCACGAATCTGAGCGACCTGGACACGTATAGCTACCACCCTGATTTTCAGGCAGAGCTTGTTCAACCCGCCGATCGCGACGTACAGATCTACCGTCGCGCCAACGGCGAGGTCGGCGTGCGCAACGAACTGTGGATCCTGCCGACGGTCGGCTGCGTCAACGCTATGGCGCGTCAGATGCAGAACCGCTTTCTGAAAGAGACCAACGACGCCGAGGGTATCGACGGCGTGCATCTTTTCAGTCACACCTACGGCTGTTCACAGCTGGGTGACGACCACATCAACACCCGTACCATGCTGCAAAATATGGTGCGCCACCCGAATGCGGGTGCGGTGCTGGTGGTCGGCCTGGGCTGTGAAAACAACCAGGTTGATGCCTTCCGCGAAACTTTAGGCGAGTACGATCCTGAGCGTGTTCACTTTATGGTCTGCCAACATCAGGAAGACGAAGTGGAAGCGGGGATTGAACATCTCCATCAGTTGTACAACGTGATGCGTAACGATAAGCGTGAGCCGGGTAAGCTGGGCGAGCTGAAGTTTGGTCTGGAATGCGGCGGCTCTGACGGCCTGTCTGGTATTACCGCCAACCCGATGCTGGGGCGTTTTTCCGACTACGTGATTGCCAACGGCGGCACCACCGTGCTGACTGAAGTACCGGAAATGTTCGGTGCCGAGCAGTTGCTGATGGACCACTGCCGTGACGAAGAAACCTTCGGCAAGCTGGTGACCATGGTCAATGACTTTAAGCAGTACTTCATTGCTCACGACCAGCCGATTTACGAGAATCCATCGCCGGGCAACAAAGCGGGCGGGATCACCACGCTGGAAGATAAATCTCTGGGCTGCACGCAAAAAGCGGGCTCCAGCCAGGTGGTGGATGTACTGCGCTACGGCGAACGCCTGAAGACACACGGCCTGAACTTACTGAGCGCGCCGGGTAACGATGCGGTTGCTACCAGTGCCCTCGCGGGCGCGGGCTGTCATATGGTGCTGTTCAGCACCGGCCGCGGTACGCCGTACGGCGGTTTTGTGCCGACGGTGAAAATTGCGACCAACAGCGAGCTGGCGGCCAAGAAAAAACACTGGATCGATTTTGACGCCGGACAGCTGATCCACGGTAAAGCGATGCCTCAGCTGCTGAGCGAGTTTGTCGATACGATCGTTGAGTTCGCCAATGGCAAGCAAACTTGCAACGAGCGCAACGATTTCCGGGAACTGGCTATCTTTAAAAGCGGCGTAACATTGTAATTACCCTTCATCTTTCGCGTGACAGCCGCGTTGGCTGCGTCCATTCACCCCGGTCACTTACTCCAGTAAGCTCCCGGGGATGTCTGAACTTACCGCCTTGCGGTAGCACGAAATCTATTGGGTAATCGAAATGGAGTGGATTTTAAAAACGGCGTTTCATAATATGGAGCGCCGTTTGTTTTTGCGTTTCCTCACAAGGATCTCCCATGACCGCGTATTGGCTGGCCCAGGGCGTAGGTGTCATCGCCTTTTTGATCGGCATTACCACCTTTTTCAATCGAGATGAGCGCCGGTTCCGGCTGCAACTTGCCGTCTACAGCGCCACCATTGGCGTGCATTTTTTTCTGATGGGCGCCTGGCCTGCGGGAATGAGTGCAGAGCTAAACACCATCCGCACACTCGTCTCGATGCATACCCGCAAACTGTGGGTAATGACCGTTTTTATTATCCTCACCCTGGTTCTTGGGCTGGCGAAATTACAGCATGCGATGGAGCTGTTGCCGATTATCGGCACGCTGGCCAGCACCTGGGCGCTGTTTCGCTGCCAGGGGCTGACCGTGCGCTGCGTAATGTGGTGCGCAACCGCCTGTTGGGTTATCCATAATTTCTGGTTGGGATCGATTGGTGGGACGATGATCGAAGGTAGTTTTCTGGTGATGAACGGCCTGAACATTATTCGCTTCCGGCGGATGCAAAAACGCGGAATTGATCCATTCAAAATTGAAAAAAGCGTACAAGAAGAGAACCCCTCCGTCCGGTGACGGAGGGGCAGAGATTAGCCGCGCAGGGCGTTATTTGCCAGACGTTCGTCTTCAGCCTGGCAGGCCGCAGCGGTAAACAGGACGTCTGTAGAAGAGTTCAGCGCCGTTTCACAGGAATCCTGCAATACGCCGATGATAAAGCCAACGGCAACGACCTGCATGGCGATGTCATTCGGGATACCGAACATATTACATGCCAGTGGGATCAGCAGCAGAGAACCTCCCGCCACGCCCGATGCGCCGCAGGCACACAGCGAAGCCACCACGCTCAGTAACAGCGCCGTCGGTAAATCGACCGGAATACCCAACGTATTTACCGCCGCCAGCGTCAACACGGTAATGGTGATCGCCGCGCCAGCCATGTTGATGGTGGCTCCCAGCGGGATAGAAACCGAATAGGTATCACGATCCAGGTTCAGCTTCTCACACAGCGCCATATTCACCGGAATGTTTGCCGCGGAGCTACGGGTAAAGAAGGCGTACACGCCGCTTTCACGCAGACAGGCCAGCACTAACGGATATGGGTTGCGGCGAATTTTCCAGAATACCAGCAGCGGGTTGACCACCAGTGCTACCAGCAGCATACAGCCTACCAGCACGGTCAGCAGCTGCGCGTAGCCCCAAAGCGTGGCGAAACCGGTGGTTGCCAGCGTGGAGGAGACCAGGCCGAAGATACCGATCGGCGCGAAACGAATCACAAGCTTCACCATAAAGGTAACAGCGTTGGACATATCGTTGACCAGATTTTTGGTCGTTTCATTACCGTGACGCAGCGCAAAGCCCAGACCGACGGCCCAAACCAGGATGCCGATGTAGTTGGCGTTAAGCAGTGCATCAATTGGGTTAGAAACCATGCTCATTAGCAGGCCACGCATCACTTCAATAATGCCGGACGGCGGTACGATATCGCTGGCGCTGCTGGAAAGATGCAGTGTCGATGGGAAAGCGAAGCTGAAGACAACGGCCGCTAGCGCTGCGGAAAATGTTCCGAGCAGGTAGAGGAACAGGATTGGGCGGATATTGGTTTTTTGCCCGTGCTGGTGGTTGGCGATAGAAGCCATTACCAGCATCAGAACCAGAATTGGTGCGACGGCTTTTAACGCGCCGACGAACAGAGTACCCAGCAAACCAACGGCTTCTGCCGCAGGTTTTGACACCAGTGCCAGTAAAATCCCCAGAACCAAACCGATCAAAATTTGTTTAACCAGGCTCCCTTGCGCCAGGCGCGAGAATAGCCCCGATGAACGTTGCGTAGTCATGTAGTAATCCTTTCATTGTGTTGTTGCCCTGCCTTTGTGCGTTCTGTAGACGCATCTTTCAGGATGAGGCAAATGTTTGCATGGCTGAGTATAAGGAAAGAACAGGGTTCTGGAAGCGAAATATCCTGGATTTCGCGTCGAGATCATATTTTATAACTTTGAGTTAACATTATTTTGACATGATAAACAAAAAGCCCGACGCACGCAGTGTGCTGTCGGGCTTTTCAGCTAGCAGATGAAACTTACTGTATTTGCTGCTTTTTATCGTGCTGGTGGTTGACCCAGGCGTTCACAATCAGCGTCACAAACAGAATGCCAAATACCACGCCTAACGAGATAGCGATCGGGATATGGTAGAAATCGACGATCAGCATCTTAATACCGATAAACACCAGAATGACCGACAAACCGTACTTCAGCATGGAGAAACGCTCCGCCACGCCCGCCAGCAGGAAGTACATTGCGCGCAGACCCAAAATAGCAAACAGGTTTGAGGTCAGCACGATGAACGGGTCGGTAGTGACGGCAAAGATAGCCGGAATACTGTCGACGGCAAAAATGACGTCGCTCAGCTCAACCAGAATCAACACCAGCATCAGCGGCGTAACAAACAGCAGGCCGTTTTTACGCACGAAGAATTTTTCATCTTCGATGGTATCGGTCATGCGCAAATGACCGCGCAGCCAGCGTACTAACGGCCTGTCGCCAATACCGGAAGCATCTTCTTTCGCCAGCGCCATTTTTACGCCGGTAAACAGCAGGAATGCACCGAACACGTACAACAGCCACTCAAATTGGGTGATAAGCCAACTGCCGGCGAAGATCATGATCGTACGCAGAACAATGGCTCCCAGCACGCCATACACCAGTACCCGACGCTGCAACGCAGGCGGTACGGAGAAGTAGCTGAACAGCATCAACCAGACAAAGACGTTATCTACTGCCAGCGATTTTTCGATCAAATAGCCGGTAAGGAACGCCAGCGCCTGTGGGTCGGCAACGGCGCGGCCCTGGGTTTGTGCTAGGTACCACCAGAAGACGGCGTTAAACAGTAACGACAGCGTTACCCAAACGATTGACCAGGCCGCAGCCTGCTTCATCGACATCGTATGCGCGCCACGACGACCCTGCAACAGCAGGTCGATGGCCAGCATAATTACCACCACGACAGCGAAGCCACCCCATAACAACGGTGTGCCGACAGTATTCATTGTATTTCCCCATGCATAAAAAAAACGGCCAACGCCGAATGACGTTAGCCGCTGCTTTTTATGCATAGACCTTGCCATTCGGCAAGGTCTCACTTACAACAACAAAGGAATACGATGGCGTATTCCTTTGTTATCGCCCGGCGACCGGATGTGGTTTTTCACACATCGTAATGACGATCAACCGACAACGAAGTTACTCCCCTTTGCGGGTTACAAAATATTACAGGCCATGCATTCAGTCAATGGCCTGCAACATTCGTTTTACATACTTTTACGCAGTCAGCGATATTACCGCTTCGTCTGCCGGGAAAATCACGCCGGTCTGGCGGCGAATCTCTGTTTGCAGTTTGGCGGTGATACGGCTGACGGCCAGTGCGGGGTGATCCACTTCGCCGGATTCAACCAAATGAGCAAAAGCCTCTGCCTCATACAGCATAGTATTGATGTGCTGAGGCGTCGTCAGATCCTGGGTTTTCCCCCCGCGAGGAACGAAGCACACTTTCTGACACTCGGAGATATGCTCGATCACCAGCGATCCCTGCTCACCCTGAATTTCACTGGCTAACACCGAGTCGCTTACTTTTGAGTGCTGGAGTGTGACGCTGAAATCACCGTAATTCATCACCACCACGCCGTGGGCATCTACGCCGCTTTCCAGCAGACTGGCGCTGGCCTGAACGCTTTGCGGCTCACCCCACAGCGCAACCGCTGAGGCCAGGCAGTAAAAACCGATATCCATAATCGAGCCATTTGAGAACGCCGGATTAAACGTGTTCGGATTTTCACCGTCCAGATAGCGCTGGTAACGCGAGGAGTACTGGCAGTAATTAATAAACGCTTTCCTGATTCTTCCGACTTTGGGTAGAGATTGCTGCAACAGCAGGAAGTTAGGCAAGCTGGCGGTCTTAAACGCTTCAAACAGCACGACCTGATTTTCGCGCGCGCAGGCGATAGCGGCTTCGGCTTGCGCCTGGTTTGAGGCCAGCGGCTTTTCGCAAATAACATGCTTTTTGTGCCGCAAAAACAGCTCAGTCTGCGGGAAGTGCAGGGAGTTTGGACTGGCGATGTAGACGGCGTCGATCGCCTCGCTTTGCGCCATCGCTTCCAGTGAGGTAAACAGATGCTCGACGGGGTAATCATTGGCGAAGGTCTGCGCCTGCTCGAGGCTACGGGAATAGACCGCGGTTAACTTATATTTGCCGGTTTCATGGGCGGCATCGACAAACTGGCGGGTGATCCAGTTTGTGCCAATTACTGCGAAACGTATCATAATGGCCTTCAGGCTGCGAAAAGGGATCCTTTCGTCAATTTAGCATGCTCTGAAGACAAAGCCAGTGCGCGACTACGCAGTTTGCTTTAACGATTGTTGCGTTAACCACAGGCGGGTATCGAACTCCAGTTGATGATACTGAGGCTCCATATGACAGCACAGCTGGTAAAACGCTTTGTCGTGCTCTTTTTCTTTCAGATGCGCCAGTTCATGAACGACGATCATGCGTAAAAAAGGTTCAGGGGCATTGCGAAACACGGTGGCAACGCGGATCTCCGCTTTGGCTTTTAGCTTACCGCCCTGCACGCGAGATACGGCGGTATGCAGCCCCAGCGCATTCTTCAGAACGTGTATCTTGCTGTCATACATGACTTTATTCAGCGGCGGGGCATTACGCAGGAACTGATTTTTCAGATCCTGAGCATATTGCCAGAGCGCTTTGTCGGTCGCGAAATCATGCGTCCCCGGATA
The DNA here is from genome assembly GCF_030337065.1 of Citrobacter sp. Cb004. Classification (NCBI taxonomy): domain Bacteria; kingdom Pseudomonadati; phylum Pseudomonadota; class Gammaproteobacteria; order Enterobacterales; family Enterobacteriaceae; genus Citrobacter; species Citrobacter sp. Cb004. Next base: position 119,128 of record NZ_JAOWCH010000071.1, read on the forward strand.
GCGCTTCTCCAGCACTGCGCCCAGACGCTGTTCAGCAATCAGCGTTCTCACCTGAGAAAGCAAATGTTCCGGGTAGCCCTGGAGATAAGTTAGTTGGTTCATCTTTGCCCATGCCAATCATAAAAAGTGTATACTCACGCACCCTTTTCAGGGATACGCCGAAATTTTACCATTCAGGAGGGCCGATGAGCCACATAGACAACGGTTTCCGTTCGCTGTCACTTAAACGTTTCCCGGAAACGGATGACGTTAACCCGCTGCTGGCGTGGGAAGCGGCAGATGAATATCTGCTGCAACAGCTGGACGATACCGAGATTAGCGGCCCGGTGCTAATCCTGAATGATACCTTTGGCGCGCTGGGCTGTGCGCTGGCGCAACATTCGCCGTACAGCATTGGCGACTCCTATCTCAGCGAGCTTGCCACACGCGAGAACCTGCGTCATAACGATATTGCCGAGTCGAGCGTCAAATTCCTCGACAGCACCGCTGAATATCCGCAGGCGCCGGGCGTGGTGCTGATTAAGCTGCCAAAAACCATGGCGCTGCTGGAGCAGCAACTGCGCGCGCTGCGTGAAGTGGTGACGCCGCAAACGCGTATCATCGCCGGGGCAAAAGCGCGTGATGTGCATACCTCGACGCTGGAGCTGTTTGAAAAAGTGTTGGGTCCAACCACCACCACGCTGGCGTGGAAAAAAGCCCGTTTAATCAACTGTACGTTCAGCAAACCTGAGCTGGCCGCTGCCTCGCAAGTGCTAAGCTGGAAGCTGGAAGGTACCGAATGGACTATCCATAACCACGCCAACGTCTTCTCCCGTACCGGACTGGATATCGGCGCGCGCTTTTTTATCGAGCATCTGCCGGAAAACCTCGAAGGGGAGATTGTTGACCTCGGCTGTGGTAACGGTGTCATCGGTATGACGCTGCTGGCGAAGAACCCGGAAGCCAGCGTGGTATTTGTTGATGAATCGCCGATGGCGGTGGCTTCAAGCCGCTTGAACGTGGAAAGTAACATGCCTGAAGCGCTGGATCGCTGTGAGTTTATGATCAACAACGCGCTGTCGGGCGTCGAACCGTTCCGCTTTAACGCCGTGCTGTGTAACCCACCGTTCCACCAGAAGCACGCGCTGACGGATAACATTGCCTGGGAGATGTTCCACCACGCTCGCCGCTGCCTGAAAATCAACGGTGAGCTGTACATTGTGGCTAACCGTCACCTTGACTACTTCCACAAGCTGAAGAAGATTTTCGGCAACTGTGTGACCATCGCCACCAATAATAAATTCGTGGTACTGAAAGCGGTCAAAACCGGTCGCCGCCGCTAATCGTGTGTGCCGGATGGCGGCGTGACCGCCTTATCCGGCCTACGAAATCCATACTGTTAAATTTCCAGCGCCAGCATCGTCCCTTGGGCAATAGCGCGTCGGGCATCCAGCTCCATCGCCACATCGCAGCCGCCGATCAGATGTACCGTTTTACCTGCCGCGTGGAGTGGATCAACCAGTTCACGGCGCGGCTCTTGTCCGGCGCAAATCACCACGTTATCCACGTTAAAGATCAACGGTTCGCCGTTCAACACGACGTGTAACCCATCATCATCAATTTTCTGATAGCTAACTGCCGGGATCATTTTCACGCCGCGTGAGAGCAGGGTGGCGCGATGGATCCAGCCCGTCGTTTTCCCTAAACCTTGTCCCGGTTTGCTGGCTTTGCGCTGCAACATCACTATCTGGCGCGGGCTGCGGGATAAGTGCGGACCTTCCAGGCGTAAGCCGCCAGGCTGTTGCAGGCTGGTGTCGATCCCCCATTCCACGCAGAATTCCGCAATGTTTTGGCTGGTGGGCTCACCGGGCTGGCTCAAATACATGGCGGTATCAAAACCGATCCCGCCGCAGCCAACGATCGCCACGCGTTTGCCCACCGGCATTTTATCGCGCAGGACGTCGAGATAGCTCAGCACTTTAGGATGCGCGATCCCCTCGATCGGTGGCATACGTGGCTCGATCCCGCTGGCGAGGATCACTTCATCGAAGGGGTACAGATCGCGTGCGCTGACAAAGTGATTCAGCTTCAGCGACACGCCAGTCACATCGATCATCCGGCGGTAGTAGCGCAGGGTTTCATAAAATTCTTCTTTGCCGGGGATCTGCTTAGCGATATTAAACTGCCCGCCAATCTCGCTATGCGCGTCAAACAACGTCACGTGATGACCGCGTGCGGCGGCATTAATGGCGAAGGCGAGGCCTGCAGGACCTGCTCCGACAACCGCCAGATTTTTCGGCACAGTGGCGGCAACGATCGGCATTTTGGTCTCATGGCAGGCGCGCGGATTCACCAGGCAAGAGGTGACTTTGCCGACGAAGATCTGATCCAGGCAGGCCTGGTTACAGCCGATACAGGTATTGATCTCATCCGCTCGCCCGGTTTGCGCTTTTGACAGCAGTTCGGCATCGGCGAGGAACGGACGGGCCATCGACACCATATCGGCATCGCCACGGGCCAGAATGTCATCGGCGACTTGAGGATCGTTAATGCGGTTGGTGGTGACCAGTGGGATCGTCACATGCCCTTTCAGCTTACGTGTCACCCAACTAAACGCACCGCGCGGCACCGGGGTGGCAATAGTGGGAATACGCGCCTCATGCCAGCCTATACCGGTGTTAATAATGGTCGCCCCTGCGGCTTCTATCGCCTGCGCCAACTGGACGGTTTCGTCGAAGGTTCCGCCGTTTTCCACCAGATCGAGCATCGACAGGCGGAAGATAATAATAAAGTCATTACCGGCACGCTGGCGTACCGCGCGCACCACTTCCACGGCAAAACGCATGCGGTTGGCATACTCGCCACCCCACTCGTCATTGCGCTGATTGGTGCGCAGAGTCAGGAATTCGTTGATGAGATAGCCTTCCGAGCCCATCACTTCGACGCCATCATAGCCTGCTTCCCGCGCCAGTTGAGCGCAGTGGGCAAAATCTTCAATCAACTGCAGCACCTCATCGTGCGTCAGCTCATGCGGCGTAAAGCGGTTGATTGGCGCCTGAATGGCAGAAGGTGCCACCAGATGCGGCTGGTAGCTGTAACGCCCGGTATGCAGGATTTGCAGGGCGATTTTGCCGCCTTCGTCATGCACCGCGTCGGTAATGACGCGATGATGTGCAAGCTGGCTGGTGTCGTTCAGCATCGCGCCGCCTTCCATCCCCACGCCGGAAAGCGCAGGCGCAATACCTCCGCTCACAATTAACGCTACGCCGTGACGGGCGCGTTCGGCGTAGAACGCGGCCAGCCGTTCTGCACCGTCGGGATACTCCTCCAGCCCGGTATGCATTGAACCCATCAGCACGCGGTTTTTAAGCGTGGTGAAGCCTAAATCGAGCGGGGCGAACAGCGACGGATAGCTCATAAAGGTGTCCAGTATGTAAAATTATTGTTATGTGGTCGGATGAGTTAATAATTTAGCCGTCGCCGCGTAAAAGGGAAAAGGGGAATGCCGTGATTGTGATGGGATTCAAAAAATGCCCCTGCGGACGCAAGGGCAAGTGGGTCAGAACGCCAGTCGTTTACCCAGACCGTCAAAGAGGTGCAGGTGCGACTCTTGTACGGTGAGCGTAAGTGGTGTATCCGGCATGAAGCTAAGCTGTTGAAAAGACTTCAGGCACACGGGGTGGCCGGCTAAATCCAACCACACCAGCGTGGAGTCGCCCTGTAATTCACACAGCCGGGTACGACCTTGCAATGTGAAATCCCCGGTCTGCTGGTACTGCATATGCTCCGGGCGGATGGCGACAAACAGTTTGTCCCCGTCGCTAACGCCTACGGGCTGACGGGTGAGGCGGAAGACGAGGTTATCGGCGATATGCAGCGCGCCTTCACGCCATACCGCTGGCAGAACATTAATTTTCGGCGTGCCGATAAACTCAGCGACGAACAGGTTTGCCGGGGTGTTATACAGCTCCAGCGGCGTGCCCACCTGCTCAATTTTTCCCTTGTAAAGCACCACGATGCGATCGGCCAGCGTCATCGCCTCCACCTGATCGTGCGTTACATAGATCATGGTGTTTTTCAGGGTGTTATGCAGCTGCTGGATCTCCTGGCGCATCCCGACCCGCAACGCGGCATCCAGGTTAGACAGCGGTTCATCAAACAGAAACAGTTCCGGTTGCTGGACAATAGAACGCCCGATCGCCACACGTTGGCGCTGCCCGCCGGACAGATTCTGCGGCAGCCTGTCCAGCATCTCTTCCAGCTTCAGCATGCTGGCGGCGTGAGCGACCCGCTTATCAATCTCGGCGGCAGGCGTGTTGATATTACGTAAACCGAATGACAGATTTTCCCTGACGGTCATATGCGGGTAGAGGGCGTAGGACTGAAACACCATCGACAGGTTGCGTTTGCCCGCCGCAAGCCTGGTGACCTCTTTTCCCCCCATCACCAGTTTACCGCCGTCGGGGATTTCCAGTCCGGCGATGATCCGCAGCAGCGTGGATTTCCCGCATCCGGAAGGGCCAACCAGCACAATGAACTCCCCGGAGGCGATCTCCAGCGACAGATTTTCAATGATGGTGTTCTTGCCCCAGGCTTTATGAATATTGCTCAGGCTTAGCGCGGTCATAACCTCTCCTTGTCAGAATCCCAGGCTGCAATCAGCGTTAAAAGTTCATCGGTTTTGCGCGCCAGCAGTGCCGTATCCGCGCGGGTTTCCACGTTCAGGCGCAGCAGCGGCTCGGTGTTGGAGGCGCGTAAGTTGAAGCGCCAGTCAACGAAGTCGATGCTCAACCCGTCGCAATCGTCACGCAGGCCGCCGGCTTGCAGATAGTGAGCGGCGATGGATTGCATGACCGATTGCGGATCGGCCACCGTCAGATTGATTTCGCCGGAAACCGGAAAGCGCACCTGGGCGTGTTCGATATACGCCGACAGCGGACGGCTGTCGCTGCCGATAATTTGCAGCAGCAATACCAGTGGGATCATCCCGCTGTCGCAATAGCCAAAATCGCGGAAGTAGTGGTGGCCGCTCATTTCTCCGCCGTAGACCGCGTCCTCTTCGCGCATTCGCGCTTTGATAAAGGCGTGCCCGGTTTTGCTGATGACCGGGATTCCGCTGCAGCGAGTTACAACGTCCAGCGTATTCCACGTCAGGCGCGGGTCCAGAATGATATGACTGCCTGCGGAGCGTTGCAGGAAGTGCTCGGCAAACAGGCCAACCAGGTAGTAGCTCTCAATAAAGCGGCCACACTCATCAAAGAAGAAGCAGCGATCGAAATCGCCATCCCAGGCGATGCCGAAATCAGCCTGATTCTCGATAATCGCCTGCTGGGTGATGAGGCGGTTTTCCGTCAGCATCGGATTGGGCACGCCTGCGGGGAAATGACCGTCCGGCTGATGGTGCAGGCGAATAAACTCAATCTGAACCCCCGCACGGGCCAGTCCGTCGGCGATCGCGTCAAGCGCAGGCCCGACGGTGCCATGTCCGGCGTTGGTCACAATACGTAGCGGGCGAGTCGGCGGATGCTGAAGGAAGCGCAGCAGGCAGGCAATCCAGGCGGGGCGATTATCATAAGGGATGAGGCTGCCACGATGGACGATCGGTGCAAAGTCGTTGCGCTCCGCCAGCGCTTTTATCTCCAGCAGGCCGTTGTCGTTACTGATCGGACGCGCCTCTTCGCGCACCAGCTTCATACCATTGTACTGCGCCGGATTATGGCTGGCGGTTATCTGAATGCCGCCGTCCGCACGCAGTTCCCGGGTGGCGAAGTAGATCTCTTCGGTGCCTGACAGACCAAGGTCGATAACATCCACGCCGCTGGAAATCAGCCCGTCGGTCACGGCGGATTTTAACGATTCCGAGCTAAGGCGAATGTCTGAGCCGATCACTACCCGGCGCGGATGGCGCCAGGCGGCGTAAGCGCGACCGATGCGAAAGGCGATATCCGGCGTCAGGTTGACGCCAACCTCACCGCGAATGTCGTAGGCTTTAAAACAGGTTAGTTCATCCATAATCTACTCTTCTGTAATTAATGAGTCAGGCTGACTCCCGAATGATGAGCTGGTAAGGCAATTCATAGTGGGTCACCGGTCCTCTGGTGAGCAGCAATTTGACGGCCATTTCCCCTTTCTTTTCCGCGTCTTGCGCGATGGTGGTCAGGCGTATTCCCGCCACCTCAACGGCGAGATTATCGAAACCGGTAACGGCAACCCGCTGCGGAACCGCCAGCTGCTGCCGTTGGCAGTAGTGGATCGCGCCGACGGCGAAGCGATCGGAAAGGCAGATAAGCGCAGTGATCTCCGGATGGGTTTCCAGTAACGCTTTGGCCGCCTGTTCGCCGTGTTCTTCATCGTGTCGGGTTTGATACAGCCAGCACGTATCAAGGGCGAAGCCGCGCTGCTGGAAAACCTCCCGGCAGGCATTCACGCGGGAGAGCATCAGCAGGTTGTCGCCGGTGACGGGGGCGGTCAGATCGCACATTCCCTGCGCTGAGGGCTGTGACGGAAAGGCGATGATGCCGAAATGTCGATGACCTTTATCGGCCAGATAGCGGGCAATATCGCGCATGGCGCAGGCGTTATCGATGGAGACGCTGCTATGGTCGGGAAACTGAAAATCGAGCGTGACCACCGGACGCCCATGAGCCAGCGCGTGCTGGATCATGGCCGCATTGTTATGCGTGGCGTTGAGAATATAGCCATCAACCAGGGTGTTGAGCGGCGTCTGTTGCCGCTTACGCAAAGGGATCAAGACCAGATTGACGTTTTGTTCTTCACACTGGACGGCGATCCCCCGCATCAGCGCAATGTCGTGGGGATCGATAAACACGTAACTCATAGAGTCGTTGAATATCACGCCGATGGTGTCAGATTTGCCGGTACGCAGCGCGCGCGCCAGCTTGTCCGGTCCCTGAAAGCCAAGCTCGCTGGCATATTGCAAAATTCGCTGGCGCAGCTCCGGAGATAATTTTTCCGGATTATTCCATGCGTTCGACACCGTGGTATGGGAAATACCCATAATCTTGGCCAATGATTTTATCGTAATACGTTTCTTATCTTTATTATCATTAACGTTTATTTTCATTTTTAATATATTTGTTGGGTTTATATATTGGCGTGAATTATTTATTTCTATCGTCCATTGCGTTGAACGTTGATGCAAAGTTTAACGTTAAACAAAAATCGTTTTGTGATTTGTTTAACGTTAAACATAAAAAGGGGGTGTTAATTTACGCTCCATTCAATAGCAGGGTAGCGGTAAATCAATACTTATTGAAAGTAAATGGAGAGTTATCGTGAGAGTTGTAAAATTAGCTAAATTAACAGCCTGTGTACTATTCGCATTTTGTATTTCTGGCTGCGGTCCGGATGATAAAAAATCCGCAGAGACAGCAAAAACGCCAATTAAAATGTGGGTGGCACCAAACGAAAATGAAGAAGCCTTCTGGAATACTATGGTTAAAGAATGGAATAAAGACCCGGCGCATACCCCGGTCGAATTTACGCCCATTCCTGCCGCCAGCAGTTCTGAAGAGGCAATAATGAACGCGCTGGCTTCCGGCACGGAACCCGATATTTCCAGTAATATCTTTATCGGTTTTGCCAGCCAGTTGGTGGAAATTGGTCAGCTTGAAGACCTGTCTAAAATGAGTGGTTTTAATGAACTCGTTAATAACCGACAGATGGGCAAAATTATTCCTGCCTGGCAATTAAACGGCGAGCAACATGTTCTGCCAATCTATATTAATCCTATCGTCTGGTGGTGGCGGGGCGATTTACTCAAGCAGTATGGTTTTGACCATGTTCCGACCCGTTATGATGAGCTTTATCAGTTGGCAGAGCGCCGGGCGGCGGATAATAACGGCTATGTTATCCAGATGACCGCCGGGAAAAACTGGTGGGAACGCTGGTTCGATTTTATTCCGCTTTATTATGCGCAAAACGGCGGTAAACCTTACCTCGCGGGTCATCAGGCGACGTTTGCCGATCCTGCCGGACAGGCGGTACTGACCTTTATGGGGAAAGTCTTTAACAGCAAGTGGAGCAGCTACGACTTCACCGCCGCCGACGATCCGTTAGCGACTGGACAGGTGCTGGCGTCCGCGCGCGGTCCGTGGGATATCGCTCGCTATCACAAGCAGTATCCGGAGATCCTCAAAACGCTGCAAATTGGGCCGATGCTCACCGAGAAAGGCGACGCGCATCCGTATACGTTCGGCGACAGCAAAGGGGTGGTTATCTTCAGTTCCAGCAAGCGCAAAGCGCAGGCGTGGGCGTTTATTCAGTGGGTCTTTAACAACGCCGAGCACGACCGGAGCTGGCTGGAGCTGACCGGTATGCCGCCAGCACGCAGTGATTTAATGAGTAATCCGCTGTTTGTGAATTACTTTGAGAAAAACCCGCTGGAGAAGGCGATCGCATCTTACGTGGACGTCGCGCTGCCGCCAGCGGCCACTACGCAAACCACGGAGATTCAGCGCAGCATGACGCAGATGCTGGAGCAGGTCATTTTCAACCACGCCGATCCGGCAGCCACCCTCGATAAATCCGCGCAGGAAATTAACACGTTGCTGGCGAAATAAGGGGAAATAATGGCTGGATATGAATCCCGCACCGGAGGCCTGCTGGCCTCCACGTGGATCGGTTATTCGTTGCTGTTCTGGTTTTATCCGCTGTGCTGGCTGGTCGTGCTCAGCGTGACGAACTGGCAATTTATTGGCACGCCGACGTTTAGCGGATTACAGAATATCATTGGCGTGTTTCATGACGCGTTATTCTGGCAATCGATGTGGAACGTGTGCCGTTTTTTAATGTGGTATATCCCGATTGTCTTTCTTGCCTCGCTGCTGTTTGCCGCGGGATTACGAAAAATTAAGTACGGGAAAAGTTTTATTGCCCTGAGCTTTTTACTGGCGAATATCTCTTCGGGGGTGGCCTATTCCATCGTCTTTTCAAAACTGTTCAGCGAATACGGGCCGGTCAATCAATTTTTACAGGCCAGTTTCGGCATCTCTGTGCCCTGGTTTACCAACCCTGACTGCGCCATGTTATCCATTGCGTTAATTGTTACCTGGAAATTCGTCGGTTATTACGGGCTGATTCTCTATTCCGGGATGGTGGCGATCCCCGCGGATATTTACAGCGCGGCGCAGTTGGATAAAACCGGGAGGTTTAAGCAAAGTTGGGCGATTACCCTGCCGATGATGAACGCGCAAATCGTGATGGTGATGGTGCTGGCGATTACCGTGGCGTTCAGCATCTTTACCGAGCCGTATCTTATCACCGGCGGCGGGCCGCTCAACAGCACCACCAGTCCGATGGTGGTGATGTATGAAGTGGCGTTCCAGAAAATGAAGCCAACCTGGGCGGCGACCATGTCGATTATCGTTGCGGCATGCAGTTTCCTCGCCATTTGGGTCTTCCGCAAAGTATTCGAAAAACATATCGAGATTGTGTGAATGAAGAAACTGACTCCTTTAACGCTGCTCATTCACGCCGTGATGTTTTTGCTGGCGCTCACCTGGCTTTATCCTTTTATCTGGATGGTGATCTCCTCGTTGAAACCGACGGCGCAAATCTACACGACCGGGCTGTTTTCCGGTCATCTGACGCTGGAGAATTACGCTTTTCTGTTCGATAACAGCAACCGGGCGGACAAACCTTTTTTGCGCACCCTGGTTAACTCGCTGTTCGTGTCGCTCACCATTACCGTCTGCGTCACGCTGACCTCAATGCTGGTGGGATATGCCGTCGCGAAAACCGAGTTTCGCGGCAAAAATGCGTTTCGCAACCTGTTGATTGTGCAGATGGTTTTCCCGGTCTTTATGTTCATCATTCCACAGTTTGTCCTGATGCGTGAACTGGGGCTGATCAACAGCTACGGGGCGATGATCCTGCCGTATGCGATGAGCGCCTGGGGCATTTTTATGGTTTCGCAGAGCTTTAAAGGCACGCCGAATGATTACCTGTATGCCGCAAGGCTCGATCACGCCAGCCTGTGGGGGATCTTGCGGCATGTGATGATGCCGCTGAATAAATCCATTCTGGCGATTGTCGCACTGTTCACCTTTTCCAGCTCATGGGACAACTTCCTCTGGCCGCTGATCGTGATGCGCGAAGTGGACAAAATGCCGTTTTCGGTGCTGCTCGCCACCTTCAGCAAATCCTACGGCATCTACCTGGGACCGGTGCTGGCGGGGTCGGTGGTGCAGATGCTGCCAATCGTTGTCCTGTTTATTCTGTTCAGAAAATACTTCCTCGAAGGCATGTCGTTATCACTGAAATAAGGAACGTGACGGTGAAAAAGCAACCGTGGTGGCAGGCGTGTACCTGTTATCAAATTTATCTGCCTTCGTTTTGCGACGGCAATAACGACGGGCTGGGCGATTTTCCGGGCCTGATTTCCCGGCTGGATTATTTGCAGGCGCTGGGCATTGGCGCGGTGTGGATCACGCCGTTTTATCCCTCTCCGCTGGTGGATAACGGCTACGATATCAGCGATTACTGCGCCGTTGACGCCCGTTTCGGCACTCTCGACGATTTCCGCCGGGTGGTTGACGGCTGCCATGCCAGAGGCATTCGGGTGATTATCGATCTGGTGGTCAATCACGTCTCCTCAGAACATCCCTGGTTTTGCGATGCGTGGAATAATCCGGACAGCCGCTATCGTGATTATTTCCTTTTTCGCCGCCAGCCGAATAACTGGCGTTCTTTCTTTTCCGGCAGCGCGTGGACCGCTGAGCCTGACACCGGCGAATTTTATTACCATAAATTCGCGCCCGGCCAGGTGGATCTCAACTGGGCCAACCCCGCGGTGGAACAGGAAATTTACCGGGTGGTGGATTTCTGGGTTACGCAGGGGGTGGACGGTTTTCGCTTTGACGTCATCAACTTTCTTACTACCGACGGCATTGGGCCTGATAACCCGGAAGAGAACGGCGAGCAGCGCCATGAATTTGACATCAATCAGCCGCGACTCCCGGAAACGCTGCAACGGCTGTGTGCCCATGTTCGGGCGCAGGGGGACTATTTCCTGATTGGCGAAATCGGCAGCGAAGACCCTGACGTGCTCAGCCGCTATCAAAGCCCGCAACTGATGGACGTGGTGTTTAATTTCAATATCGGCAGCCAGAAAACTTTTGATGTTTCCCGTCTTTTCAACCAGTTAAAAACCACGCTGGCTGCGCAGTCGGGTTTACCGACGCTGTTTTTCTCCAGCCATGATATGTCGCGGATGATCAGCCGCTTTGGCGAAAACGAGCGCGATACCGGGCGGGCGCTGGCGGTGTTGGCGCTCCAGCTAACGGTGAGCGGCGTGCCGTTTATCTTCCAGGGCGAAGAGCTGGGGGTGACCGACTACCGTCCGCAAACGGCAGAGCAGCTTTTTGATATACAGGGAAAAACCCATTACCGCACCGCCCTTGCCGCAGGCAGCAGCCCACAGCAGGCGCTGGCGCTGGCTATTGAACATTCGCGGGATGGTTCGCGCGCGCCGCTGCCCTGGCGCGACGCCCCCTTTGGCGGATTTTCCACCGTCGCGCCGTGGATGCCCGTCGGCGGCGATATCGCCCTGATTAACGCGGAGCGCCAGCAACAGGATGAGACATCGTTCTGGCATCAGTACCGGCGGCTGATCGCCCTGCGCCGCCGCGTTGCGGCGCTGCATCAGGGACAGCAGGACTCGCTCGACCTCACTGACGAATGCGTCTGGTTTACCCGTTCGACGGCGGCGGAGCAGGTCTGGATCGCCATCAACTTTGGTGCGCCTGTTCGCAATCCGTGGCAGGAGATTGAGGCTGAAGTGCTGTACGGAGAGGACGCGCAATGGATTGGTAAGAATCAATGTTTGATCAAAAGGAGAGTACATGGACAGGCACAGTAAAAACCCGTTGATTACCCCGGCGGACGTGACGCCTTCACTGCCCGGCAGGAAGGTCGATTGTGTTTTCAATGCTGGCGTAACGGAGTGTGACGGGGAGATCGTTTTGCTGCTGCGAGTGGCGGAAAGCGTGATCAATTCCGATCAGCAGCAGCGTGTCGTACCGCTGTTGGAAAAAACCGATGCGGGCTGGGTACAGGCCACCGCGAGTTTCGATCGTCGCGATGAACGCTATGATTTCAGCGATCCGCGGGTGATCGTGCTGAAAAGCGATCCGGCGCGGGTGTGGCTGACCTCCATGTCGCATCTGCGTCTGGCGCGCAGTCGCGATGGGGTGAACTTCCGGATTGACAGCCAGCCGTTTATCATCGCCGATACGCAATATGAAGAGTTCGGCTGCGAAGATGCGCGGATCACCCGCATCGATGATACCGCGTACATCAACTACTCGGCGGTGTCGTCGCTGGGGATTTCTACCGCGCTGGCGGTGACCAAAGATTTTGTCACGGTGGAGAAAAAAGGGTTGATCCTCTGTCCGGACAACCGCGACGTCTGCTTTTTCCCGGAAAAGATCGCCGGTAAATATCACGCCCTGACCCGTCCGGCCCCGTGCCACTTCGGTCATCCGGAAATCTGGATCTGCGAGTCGCCGGATATGTTGCACTGGGGCAACCATCGCCACCTGCTGGGACGGTCCGGCGATGCCTGGGACTGCCGTAAATCAGGCGGCGGCGCGCCGGTATTAAAAACCGATCGCGGCTGGCTGGAGATCTACCACGGTGTGGATGCCGATCAGCGCTACTGCCTTGGCGCGCTGCTGCTGGATCTCAACGAGCCGACCCGCATTCTGGCGAAATCACCGGTGCCGCTGCTGGAGCCAGATGCGCCCTACGAGCGCGAAGGCTTCTTCGGCAATGTGGTGTTCACCTGTGGGGCGCTGATCCGCGATGAGACGCTGCACGTCTGGTACGGCGCCGCCGATGAGTGTGTGGCGCTGGCGACAATGCCGCTGGACAAACTGTGGCGGCATCTGGGGGTTAAATAAATGCCGCAGAGCGTCCTGGGTTGCTAAACCCGTTTCTGGCAGGGGACGTCGATTCACACGTTGTGGCCGCTGGTGGACGAATCTTTGCTGCAAATAATGAAAATACACAACAGAAGAGCAGGGCAATAAATGCCCTGCAAGTCTGTATATTTAATGTCACATTGTATTTCAGGTGAGCAAGAAAACAGATTGCGCTTATCGTTATTAATATTTTAATTAATATCTGACGCGGGGGCCGCCTCAATAGCTTTTTCTTCTTTGGTTAGCCCTTTGATGTATTTACTGTATTTCCACCAGGCAAAACCGAGAAAAATAACAATCCCCCCGACGTTATAGAAAATAATGGTCATGATGTTACCGCCGGTCGGGAAGGTCGAGGCAATAAACCCGATGGTGAAAAGGACAATCAGCATCGATACCACAATAATGCCGGTTTTTTGCGAACCCATACGGAAGTCGCGCGGTAAGTGGTCCAGTTTTGCGCGCAGATTCAGGTAAGCCAGCATAATAAACAGCGGCGGCAGCATTGATGCGGCGGCGGTCATGTTGATGATGGTGTTCATTAAATCCTGCACGGTATTGGAGCCGAGCGTTGGGATAATCATCAGCGGGATAACAATCAGGAACTGAATCCAGGCTGCGCGGGCCGGAACGCCGTTTTCATTTAGTTCGACGGTTTTTTTACCGAAAATTCCCGCCGGAATTTCAGAGAAGAAAATTTTCACCGGCGTTGCGGTCCACATCAGCAGAGAGCCGAACATCGCGGTAAAGGAGACCAGGCCGACAAAGCGGTTAACGATCAGTTCCGGCAGGCCAAAGTATGCCGCCAGGCCGTGGAATACCTGTACCGAACCACCGGTAAATTTCAGCTCTTTGCTGCTGACGAAGACGTTGATCAGTACCGAGGAGATGGAATAGAGCACGCCGATAAAAATCCCGGCAATGATAATGACCTTCACGAACGATTTGGACCCGCCCTTGACGTCGTTGACGTACACTGCCACCGACTCCGCACCGCCTGCCGCCATAAAGATCCAGGTGGTGATACCGAGGAAGGCCCAGTTAAAATTCGGGATCATTGCGTCTACGGTGATAGGGTCAGCAGGCTGTACGCCGCCAACCAGCGCAGTACCCGCCAGCAGGATGTAGGACAGGGTCAGCAGCAGCATCAATGTGGAGGTGACCGAAGTAATCGGTCCTAACATTTTTGCGCCGTTGGTCGAAACCCAGGTGGAGAAGGCAAACAGCACCATACTTAACACCGTGGTTGCGAACGGTGTCAGAATGTATTCGTAGCCTAAAAAAGCATATGAGGCGTAGGCGATAACACGGGGTAACAGCGAGGTAAAAAAGAACAGGTTAACGAACCAATAGGTATAGGCGGTAATAAATGCCCAACGTCCGCCCAGCGAACTTTTCACCCAAGCATAGACACCGGCTTCGGAGTTTTTATTCAGCGAAACAAATTCAGCGATGATTAAGCAGAACGGAATAAAGTAGAAGATCGTCGCGAGGAAAAACATCGGTGCGGATGCCAGACCCAGCTCAATATTATTGTTGATAACGTTATTAAAACTATAAACCGCGGCAAAGGTGAGTGAAAGTAAGCCGAACTTGCCGATGGTATTACGTTTGGTATCAGACATAGCACATCTCCGATTCCTGATTATTATAGGGTACTGGCGGCGCAACGTCGGCGCCGCCTGTGTTTTTATTTATTATGAAAATAACCATCTTCGATGGTGACTTTGAGTACGACTTTCTTCACTGCGTTATTACAAATAAAACGATAGGCTTCATGGTTGTCACAAATAACCATTTGTCCTTCGCGCACTTCTACGGTTTTTCCACAGCCTTTCAGATATTCGCGATCGGTTTCATCGCGATAATATTCAACCACCTGGAGATCCTCTTTGGCGGCATACTCTATTTTTTGCTGTCCTTGCAGGTAGTAATGGATTTCAAAATAACGACGATGACCGGTAAACAGCGCATCGGTCGCGGAGTCTGTCTCCACGCGATAGCTCAGGGAATCACCGATAGAGTGGGCGACGCCTGGTTGAATATTATCAATATTTTCAATCGCTTCGACGCAGCGCTGCCACTTCTTCCCGGATGCGTAAATTTGTTGGAACTGCGCTAAGTTGTCGATGATCCTCATTTTGTATTCTCACTGTGCAAATTCGTGGAAAAGAACCCGGTACCAAAGACGCGGCTGGCGGCGGTTTGAGCGCTAGATTCGCTACCGGAAACCGGCAACAACGTGAAGCCGTAGCTGAACGAACGGAACCAGACGCGCCAGGAATCAAGCACCTCGCTTCCCCATGAGTTGGAGCCTAAGCCCAGCACCTGGTGGTCCAGATTCAGGGTGATGTCATCGCTGCGCTGCAGCGCATTACAGTGCTGTGCGGCAAAGATATTTTCTGGCGTATAGCGCCAGGCGCTCAGGTTGACAGGGCGCTGCGGAACCACCAGCAGACCGTTGCCGTGGCGGTTGGTTAGCGTTGCCCAGCGCACGTCCTGACGATTGCCGTTGTTTTGCGGGAACGGATAGTTTTCGAACATTTCATCCACGCTGCTGCGCCAGATATCGATGATGTTGGCCTGCTGGCTATCGGCATAGTTTTCACCGGGACCACGTCCGTAATACGCCACCTTCCCCAAATCGCCGTTGATGCCCATCGTGAAGCCGATGCACGGAATAATGTCCCGGTACTCGCCGTAAGGCTGGCCGGAAAGCTCCACGTTCAACTGACCGTCTGCGGCAATCCGCCAGCGGTAGGTACAGCGCATACCGAAATCAAATACCGGCGGGGCGATAATCGTCTGGCTGGTTATCAACAGCGCGTCATCGGTTTGCTCAATGGCAAAATCGCGCAGATGCTCCTGCATAATCTGTAAATGATTTGGTTGCCAAAGGCCTTCGAACTCTTGTTTGTGGTTATCAATGGTTGGTTTGAAGAAATTAATCTTCGGCTCGCGGGTAATCAGCTCCTCACCGTTAACGGTCCAGCTAATGGGCTTACCGTTCAGTTTTGAGAAGGTCAGAAGGAAGTTATAACCGCGTATGGTGCAGCTCTGGGGGCTGTCTTCCAGCGTCAGAGGGGTAGCGTTTTTCAGGCTAAACGGTACGGCAGCCGCCGTTCTGGCCTTCAGCGGGAACTGATAAGTCGCGATGTGGTGCCCGGCTTCGCTGTATGCCGTACGGGAATCTTTCGTCACGATGACGTTGAGGAACGCTTCGCGCGCATCCAGCTCCGGCAGTGTGCATTGCACGAGGGTATCGCTGTTAGGAGGGACGTCGCGCAGTTTTATCTGCTGAGCAGAAAGCGTATCTCCCTCGGCGCGAACCTCAATATGCAAGGTGTAGTCGTCAAGCGTGGTAAACCACAGTTTGTTTTCTACCCGTAGCTCGCCGCGAGCCAGATCCTGTGCGCGTACTTTTACTGGCGCAATCACCTGCTTGTACTCCTGCAGACCCGGCCCCGGGGTTTGATCGGAATAAATCAGGCCATCAAGGCAGAAGTTGTAGTTGTTCGGATAGTCGCCGTAGTCGCCGCCATATTTGTACCAGACGTTGCCGTCGTCATCTTTGGCCTGAATCCCGTGATCGCACCACTCCCAGACATAGTGTCCCTGAATGCAGTCATGCTGATAAAAGACGTTCTGATATTCCGTCAGCCCGCCGGGACCGTTGCCCATGGCGTGAGCATATTCGCAGATGATGCGCGGCTTAGGATGTGGATATTCGCCAAACTCATTCATCAGCGGCACACGGGTGTACATGGTGGAGATGATATCCACCACTTCGGCGTCACGATCTTCTTCGTAATGGATCAGACGCGTGTCATCCAGCGCTTTTGCGGCGTGATACATGGCGCGGATGTTACAGCCGTATCCGGATTCGTTGCCGAGCGACCAGATGACGATCGACGGGTGGTTTTTTTGTGCATGGATGTGGCGCACGATGCGCTCAACGTAGACGTTTTCCCACAGCGGATCGTCGGTTATCCGGCTGATATCGCCGATATTGGCGAAGCCGTGAGATTCAACGTCGGTTTCGGCCATCACGAACAGACCGTAGATATCGCACAATTCATAGAAGCGCGGATCGTTCGGGTAATGGGCGGTACGCACGGAGTTGATGTTGTGCTGCTTCATTAACAGCAGATCTTTTTCAACGCGATCCATGCCAACCGCACGGCCTTTAAGATGATCGTTATCGTGGCGGTTAACGCCATGCAGCATCACGTAGCGGTTATTGATGTAAAACAGACCGTCGCGAACTTTGATATCACGGAATCCGACCCGCTGTGGCACGACCTCAAGGAGATTGCCGTTGGCATCTTTCAGCGTCATCACCAGATGATAAAGATACGGCGATTCCGCTGACCACTGCTGCGGCGCGCTAACCTTGAAATTAAAAGCGGTGAGGGTGTGTTGATCCACTGCCAGATTGTTAATTACGCCGCTATGCAGCGCCTGCTCACCGTCAAACAAGGTGTATTCGAGCGACGCCATCGCTGGCGTGGCAGCCAGGTTTTCCAGCGCAATGTCGCAGGTGAGGATGGCGTCGCGATAGTCATCATCGAACTCGGTGCGAACGGTAAAATCCTGAATATGGGTCGCCTGTTTGCCTACCAGATAGACGTCGCGGAAAATTCCCGCCGACCACCACATGTCCTGGTCTTCAACGTAAGTGGAATCAGCCCATTGCATTACGCGAACGCACAGCAGGTTGTCACCGGTCTTCACCACCGCGCTGATATCAAATTCAGCCGTCAGGCGGCTGCCTTTGCTGAAACCGACGTACTGACCATTCACGTAAACTTCGAAGTAGGTTTCTACGCCATCAAATTTAATCAGCGTTTGTTTGCCCTGCCAGCCTTCGCTGAGGGAGAAAATGCGCTGGTAGGCTCCGGTGGGGTTATTGGTCGGAACGTAGGGGACATCAATCGGGAAAGGAAAACCTTCGTCGGTATACTGCAGTTTGCCGTGTCCTTCCATCTGCCACATGCCTGGGACGGTGATGCTGCCCCAGTCATTCATAAACTGCGACGTAAAGATTTCCGGCACCTGCAGCGGATGCTCAAAGAACTGAAAATTCCACTGACCGCTTAGCAACTGAAAGAGGCTGCTGGTTTCGCGGGCAAACGAGCGAGCCTGCGCAACGGAGTCATAAGAGAAAAAATATGCGCGTGGCGCCAGTCGATTTTCGTGGGTGAGCTGAATGTTTTCCCAGCGATTCATAAGGCCTCCCGGTGGAGAAAAATCGGAACCATTCATTGTAATGGTGAGTAAGTGTAATTGATGGTGATTTTAGTAAAAGTTTTACTAAAATATAGCGAGTGAGGTGATTTACTTTAACTGGATCACGAAAATAATGGGGCGCAGAAAATAATGCATGACAATGCGCGCCCGGCATCAGAAGAAACCGGGCGTGTTTACTGGGGATTTTAGCGGGTGGTGCCGCGCAGTTTCAGCTTGCTGGGAACAAAAACCAGCAGAGGAAGCGCACGCCCATCGCGGGCTTTCTCAAACAGCAGGTTGACGCCCTGACTGCCCATCATTTCTGAATGGATGCGAACGGTGGAAAGCGGAGGAAAGGTGAAGCGCGCTGTCGGGATATCATTAACGCTAATCAGCGAAATGTCCTGCGGAATGTTCAGGCCACGCTCGTGAATGGCGCGCAGAACGCCAATAGCAATCGAGTCTGAAGCCACAAACAGGGCACCGGGATAGTCGGCTTTCGCCAGCATTTTTTTGGCCAGTTCATACCCTGATGAACTGGAGAAACCGCCGCGATAGATGTCCTGTTCAGAAACGACCTGCTGCAGACGACCGTATTCGACAAACGCGGCTTCACGGATATCTGCCTTGCCGGGTTCGTCTTCACCGCCGATGAAGCCAATGCGAGTGACGCCCTGGGCGATGAAGTAGTCGATGCTCTCTTTACTGATGCGGGCCAGATCGATATCGACGGCGTCATATTCGCTGCCGGGTTCATGGAAATCGATAAAGCAGATGTTGTCGGTAAGCGCTGTTGCCGCATTACGCAAAACCGGAGAAGGCTTGCCGACAATAAGAATGCCGGTAATGTTTTTGCTCTCCGGCAGCCCACTGTGCTCATAGCAGTTGGTCAGTTCGATCCCCAGCTTCTCACACTGGGTTTCTATTCCGTGACGGATCGCGAGATAGTAAGGATCGTTGATTTCCAAATCCTGCTGGTAGCTGTAGAGCGCCAGAATATGCTGGGGGCCGAGCGCGCTGGTCTGGTTTTTACGAGCACTGCTGGTTTTGTACTCCAGTTTTTCCGCGATCTCCAGAATGCGATGCTTGGTCTCTTCTTTTACATTCAGCGTGGGGTCATCGTTTAAAACCCGGGACACTGTCGCCAGGGACACGCCAGCTTCGATTGCGATGTCTTTAAGTGTTGCCATGTTTGCCTTTTCCCTGAGTTACCTGCGCATTGTAAATGAAGTGCTTATCTATTCATCTGTTTTCAGTAAAAAAAGTACGTTTAATTGACATGTCTGGGGTAAAACTGGGCTTTCAGAGTGTGATGACTACGTCATTTTCCCGCTTTTGAGAACCATGCCAAGAAAATATTTTGCTAGTATTTAGTAAAATTTTACCAAAGGAGAACACAATGGATACCGTCGCATTTGCTGATTTTGCCCGAATGGAAATACGTGTTGGAAAAATCGCACAGGTAAAGCGCCATGACAATGCTGATAAGCTGTATATCGTGCAGGTGGATGTGGGAGAGCGTACGCTGCAAACCGTGACCAGCCTGGTGCCTTATTACAGCGAAGAGGAGCTGATGGGGAAAACGGTGGTGGTGCTGTGTAATCTGCAAAAGGCCAAAATGCGCGGGGAAACGTCAGAATGCATGTTGCTCTGCGCTGAGACGGACGATGGCAGCGAAAGCGTGCTGCTGACGCCAGAACGCCTTATGCCTGCGGGTGTGCGGATTGTTTAAGTTGTGCTAATTGCCGGATGGCCGCTACGCTTTTATCCGACCTACATTTGATCCCGTAAGCCTGAGATGCGCAGCGCCATCCGACATGTATTACACCTGCTCCACGCTCACCCGTAATGCTGCCAGGGCTTTGCGCGTCGATCGCAATACCAGATCGCATTGCTCGATCGTTAACGTTAACGGCGGTTCGATACGGATCGTCTTTGCATTGTTTAGCGTGCCGGCAACCAGTACCCGCTGGCGGAACATCTCACTGGCAAAGTTGTAGCCGATTTCATTATCGACAAACTCAATTGCCATCAGCATGCCTTTACCGCGTACATCATGCACCAGGTCTGGGTACTCCCGAGCAAGCTGGCGGAAACCATCCAGCAACATATCGCCTTTCTGCTCCGCCTGAGCCGGTAAATTTTGCTCCAGCAGGACGTTAATGGTGGCTAACGCAGCCGCACAAGCGAGCGGGTTGCCGCCAAACGTGGTGGTATGCAAGAAGGGATTGTCGAACAGAACGGAAAACACCTCTTCGGTGGCAATGGTTGCGCCAATTGGCATCACGCCGCCGCCCAGCGCCTTGGCCAGACACATAATGTCGGGCTGCACGTTTTCGTGCTCGCAGGCGAACATTTTGCCGGTACGACCCATGCCCGTCTGCACTTCATCAAGGATCATCAGCGCGCCAAACTCATCGCAAAGTTTACGCACGGCGGGCAAATACCCTTGCGGTGGCAGGATCACGCCCCCTTCACCCTGGATAGGTTCGAGGATCACGGCTGCGACGTCGTCACCGGTCTTTTTACACTCGCTGAGCATGGTGCGCATCGCGTTAATATCGCCAAACGGCACATGGCGGAAACCCGGCAGCAGCGGCATAAAGGGTTTGCGGAATGTTGATTTAGCCGTGGCGGACAGTGCTCCCAGTGATTTGCCGTGGAATGCGCCGCTGGTGGCAATGAACGTAAATTTACCGCGCGGCGATTGATACGCTTTCGCCAGCTTCAGAGCGGCTTCAACCGACTCGGTCCCGCTGTTACAGAAAAAACTGTATTTCAGTTTACCTGGCGCCAGCGCGGCGAGGGTTTTTGCCAGCATGGCCCGCAGAGGGTCAAGTAGCTCCTGGCTGTGCAGAGGTTGTTTCGCGAGTTGATTCTGTACGGCGGAAACCACGACTGGATTACGGTGCCCCACGTTGAAAATTCCAAATCCACCCAGGCAATCGACGAACTCCTGCCCCTGGGTGTCGACAAGCGTATTCAGGCTTCCCGCTTGCCACTCTACGGCTCCGTAATCCCCGCCTGCAGTTACAGATTTTCGATACTCTAAGAACCCCGGATTGACATGCTCCTTGAAGTATTCAATCACCTCTCGGTTTAATGATTTCATTTCCTCATGATCAAGCGTGCGCTTTTCGATGAGATTCAGTGCGTGTGCGCTGCAGGCCAGGGCCGATGCGCTGGAAGGTAACCTGTTCAAAATATGCTCCCGGAGCTCGCGTATCACATGATACTGATTTAAGTATTGCAGTGATTGCGCCATTCCGGCGCGCTTAGCAAAAATCGGGATAAACACCAGGAAACATCTCATTCATGCAACATTTAATGCTGATGTTTAACATTTGCTGGCATTTTGCCCAGGTTAAGGCCGTGAAAACAGATCGGAAAAGCACTTTTCTGCGCTAAAAGTGAGCAATATTTGCACTGTGACGGTGCGTTGGTAGACGTGTAGTTGAATAGTTACTCAATGAAAGTATTTTAAATCAATGGATTAGAATGCGTACAGATTTTGAGGTTTAATCGCAAATTGCGATCTAAATCAAATTTAACAACTAAAGATAAAAAAATTATCGCCGAAATAACATAAGCCGAAAGAGTTAACAACCAGATAACCTGCACAGGACGCAATCATGTCTTCTCATCCCTACGTTAGTCAGCAAAATACACCGCTGGATGATGATATCACCCTCATGTCGACCACCGATTTACAAAGCTATATCACCCACGCGAACGATACTTTTGTCCAGGTCAGTGGCTATCAACTGAATGAATTGCTCGATAAGCCGCACAATCTGGTTCGTCATCCGGATATGCCAAAAGCGGCGTTTGCGGATATGTGGTACACCCTGAAACAGGGCGAGCCATGGAGCGGGATTGTGAAAAACCGGCGTAAGAATGGCGATCACTACTGGGTAAGGGCCAATGCGGTGCCGATGGTGCGGGAAGGTCGTGTCACCGGATATATGTCGATTCGTACCCGGGCCACGGACGAGGAGATTGCGGCGGTAGAGCCTTTATATAAAGCGCTGAATGAAGGGCGTTGCAACCGACGTATCCATAAAGGACTGGTGGTACGCAAAGGCTGGCTGGGTAAACTCCCGGCGCTGCCGATTCGCTGGCGAGTGCGCAGCGTAATGGCAATTATGTTTATCGTACTGGCAGCCGCATTGCAGCAAATGGGCGCCGAATGGCCGTTACTACTGATAAGCGCGCTGGTGATGATGCTGGGAACGGCTATTTTCGAATGGCAGATTGTGCGTCCTATTGAGAATGTCGCTCGTCAGGCGCTAAAAGTGGCGACCGGTGAACGAAACAGCGTGTCACATCTTAACCGCAGTGATGAACTGGGCCTGATGCTGCGAGCGGTGGGGCAACTGGGGCTAATGTGCCGTTGGCTCATCCATGATGTCTCCAGTCAGGTGAGCTGTGTGCGCAGCGACAGCGAAACGCTGGCGAAAGGCAGCGATGATTTAAACAAGCATACGCAGCAGACCGTAGAGAACGTGCAGGAAACGGTGACCACTATGAATCAGATGGCGGCATCGGTGAAGCAAAACTCAGAGACCGCCGCCGCGGCCGACAAGCTCTCCATTGCAGCCAGCAGCGCGGCGACGCACGGCGGCGAGGCGATGGATACCGTCATCAAAACTATGGATGATATCGCCAACAGCACCCAGCGGATCGGCACCATTACCACGCTGATTAACGATATTGCTTTCCAGACTAATATTCTGGCCCTGAACGCCGCTGTTGAAGCCGCACGGGCGGGTGAGCAGGGGAAAGGGTTCGCCGTGGTGGCGGGAGAAGTGCGTCATCTTGCCAGCCGCAGCGCCAGTGCAGCCAATGATATTCGCAAGCTGATTGATGCCAGCGCCGATAAGGTGCAGTCCGGATCTGACCAGGTCCACGCCGCAGGGCGCACGATGGATGATATTGTGGCGCAGGTGCAAAACGTGACGCAGTTGATCGCCCAAATCAGTCACTCAACGCTGGAACAGTCAGATGGTCTTTCGAGCCTGACTCGCGCAGTGAATGAATTAAGCAACATTACGCAGAAAAACGCCGAGCTGGTTGAAGAGAGCGCCCAGATTTCCGCGATGGTGAAACATCGCGCTGGTCGTCTGGAAGATGCAGTCACGGTGCTGCATTAATATTAACGATAAAGGCGGAACGCAGGGCAAACGCGTTCCGCCTGCTCTGTAGATTAATCCAGTTGAGTAATATCCAGCGCAGCGCGATCGATAATACCGATGATTTTTTTGATCTGCGCATCGCTGGTATCACCATGATTGACCCGTAGGTCCAGCACGGCTTTGAAGTTCTCCAGCGCGCGTTTCATCTGCGGATTCTTGCGTAATTCAAAACCCACGCAGCGGGCTTTAATACGTTCGTGGATATGTTCCAGATGCTCACGGTTTTCATCCAGCCACTGCTGGCCCTGGGTTGTGATCGCTATCTGTTTACGCCCGCCTTCCTCGTCGCTGATGGTGATCAGCTCTTGATCCTGCAAGAAATCCAGCGTCGGATAGACGACGCCCGGGCTCGGGGTATAGTTGCCCTGAGTCAGGGTTTCAATCGCTTTAATCAGCTCATAGCCGTGGCTGGCGTCGCGGGTCAGGATATCCAGAATGACCAGGCGTAATTCTCCGTGACCGAAGAAGCGCTGGCGACGACCGCCGCCGCGACCGTGGCGGTGTCCACAACCCTGTTCATGGCGATGTTCTTCACCTTTGCAGCAACCTGCATGGTGTTCGTTGTGGCGGCCTTCGTGGTGATGTCCTTCACCCTTGCAGCAGCCTTCGTGTTGGTGCTCTGTATGCTTGCAGCAACCTTCATGATGGTTTTGCATCATCGTCTCCTGATGTGTTTTAGATATATCTAATTTATATCTAAATATTGTTTTGCTGCAAGCCTATAAAATGTTTTTTGTTTAAGTTGATGATTTTTATCTGTTTTAAAGGGGGTTTGTTAGCCGGTTAATCAGAAGTCGACTATATCAAAAAAGTGCTTGCAATCTTGCTGATTAGCAATCATTATCATTTAAAAATTAATTTAGATATATCGTATTATCTTTCCGAAGGCGAAAAAATGACAAAAAACACCTCACGCTACCCGCAGCGCGTTCGCAATGAACTGCGTTTTCGGGAACTTACCGTCCTGCGCGTAGAACGTATTAGCGCGGGCTTTCAGCGCATTGTACTGGGCGGTGACGCTCTGGATGGTTTTAGCTCACACGGCTTTGACGACCATACCAAGGTCTTTTTCCCTGAACCGGGCAGCCACTTTGTGCCGCCGGTTGTCACCGATGAAGGTATTGTCTGGGCTGACGGCGTGCGTCCGATATCCCGTGATTACACGCCGTTGTATGACGAAGCACGCCATGAGCTGGCACTGGATTTCTATATTCATGACGGTGGCGTGGCAAGTACGTGGGCGATGAATGCCCGCGAGGGTGACAAGCTGACGGTAGGCGGACCGCGCGGTTCTTTGGTGGTGCCAGAGGACTATGCGTATCAGGTTTACGTGTGTGATGAATCGGGAATGCCTGCGCTGCGCCGACGCCTGGAGTCGCTCAGCCGTTTAGCGGTACGTCCGAACGTCACGGCGCTGGTAAGCGTGCAGGATGCCGCGTACCAGGACTATTTTGCCCATCTCGACGGATTTACTATTCAGTGGTTTATCGGCCATGACGAACAGGCGGTGAATGAACACTTATCGCAGCTAAGCGTACCTGCAGATGATTATTACATCTGGATTACCGGCGAAGGTAAGGTGGTCAAAAACCTGAGTGCTCGCTTTGAAAGCGAGGCGTTCGATCAGCAACTTGTTCGCGCAGCGGCTTACTGGCATCAGCGTCGTTAATCAGTAATTAGATGGCGGAACGCCAAACGCCTGGCGGAATGCGTAGCTAAATGCCGCGGTGCTTGAATACCCTACGTCGAGCGCCACGGCGGTCACGCTTTTATTTTTCTTCAGCATTAATACGGATTCCAGAATACGCATTTTTTGCTTCCAGACGCTGAAAGGCAATCCGGTTTCTTTTTTGAAATGGCGTGAAAAGGTACGGGCAGACATACCCAGATGCTGCGCCCAGTATTCAACCGAATGCTCCAGCGCCGGGGATTCTTGTATTGTTCGACAAACTTTAGTTAATTCGCGATCCTGCGGCCAGGGTAATACAAAAGCGACTTCCGGAAGCTGCAGAATAATGTCGACCAGGACGCTAACCAGCTTGCCCTCTTTTGACTGGCTATCATAATGGCCCGAAATTACATTCGTGGCGTAATGAATAAACTCTCTGGCGAAATCACTGATAGCCACCACTTTACATTCATTGATGCTCTCTTCAAGAAAGCTCGGTTTAATATCCAGATTCTCTAAATACACATCATCCAATGCCCAAACCGCATGCTCCGTATTATTCGGGATCCAGATGCCATAATGCGCCGGGATTATCCAGCACTTGCCTGCAACATCAATACGCATACTGCCTTTGCGGGCGAAATGAAACTGCATAAAAGAGTGTGAATGCTGTGGAACATGATGATTGGCTTCCAGGACATACGAGCGAAAGTAAACATCCTGCGGCAGTTCCGTCATGGAGTTATCCGGGAAGGAGTTCCACTGTTTTTGCACGAGAGTTTCCATAAATAAATCGTCAATGCTCCCGATGGTGTGTCCGCTGCTCGATAGATCTTGTCCGCGGATCATAATACATACACTCTGTTTTCCATAATAATCTTGCGTAAGAATTTTTAGCCCACCTTTGGTAAATACCATGAACTCGCTTTGTTCAGATGCTGTCATCGTCAATGAAACAAATGATAACTGGACCCGAATGGGAAAAGAGCTGCTTTCGCAAGCGGATATCAGGATTAATGGCTCCCGCGCCTGGGACATTCAACTTCATCATGCCGGTTTCTTTAAACGGGTACTGCAACAAGGCTCGTTAGGGCTTGGCGAAAGCTATATGGAAGGCTGGTGGGACTGCGAGCGGCTCGATATTCTGTTCTGCAAAATCCTGAAAGCAAAACTTGATCAGCAGATGCCGGGTAACCTGAAAGATATTTTACGTATTGCCAGCGCACGCCTGTTTAATTTGCAGTCGCGGAGCCGCGCGTGGATTGTCGGCAAAGAACATTATGATATTGGTAACGATCTCTTTGCACTGATGCTTGATCCGCATATGCAATATTCCTGCGCTTACTGGAAAGACGCAACCACATTAGACGATGCGCAAAATGCCAAATTAAAAATGATCTGTGAGAAGCTACAACTTAAACCGGGCATGCGTTTACTCGATATTGGTTGTGGCTGGGGTGGGCTGGCGGAATATGCGGCGCGTCATTATGGCGTGGCGGTGGAAGGCGTCACCATTTCCAAAGAGCAGCAAAAAATGGCGCAGCAGCGCTGTGAAGGACTGGACGTTAAGATTCTGCTGCAGGATTATCGCGACCTCGATAAACACTACGATCGCATTGTCTCCGTGGGGATGTTTGAACACGTCGGGCCAAAAAACTACGACACTTATTTCAGCATCGCCGACCGTTGTTTAAAACCGGACGGACTGTTCCTGCTACACACCATTGGTAGCAATAAAAAAGGGATGAGCGTCGATCCGTGGATCAATAAATACATTTTCCCGAACGGCTGCTTACCGGCGATCTCCCATATTGCCGAAGCCAGCGAATCACGGTTTGTGATGGAAGACTGGCATAACTTTGGCAGCGATTACGATAAAACGCTGATGGCGTGGCACGAGCGCTTTAATCAAGCGTGGCCGGAGCTGTCATCACGTTATTCCGCCACCTTCAGAAGAATGTTTAACTACTATTTATGCGCCTGCGCCGGGGCTTTCCGCGCCAGAGATATTGAACTTTGGCAGGTGCTGTTTAGTCGCGGCGTAGAGGGCGGGATCCGCGTTTATCGTTAACGTTCTGCCTGATAAGCGAAGCGCCATCAGGCAGTAAATACCTGAGAAGCGCTCCTTGTTACATCTTAGCCCAGCTCACTCTCCGCCAGCGCTTTAAACACCATCGCTACGGCGTGCGCGCCGGGGTCCATATTTCCGAGTAGGCTTTCGCTGCTCAGATACGATGCGCGACCCGCATTGGCTTTGCTCGACAAACAGGTTCGTTCGGCTCCCGCTTGCGCGGCGTCGAATGCGGCCTGCAGATTTTTCGGCTGTGTGAGCAGCGAGGTCAGGGCCGGTTGCAGCGCATCAATCATCGTGCGATCGCCTTCGTCTGCGCCGCCGTAGAACTTCATCTGCGCCAGCCCCGTATTTAGCGCTTCGACAACGTTAGCGCCCTGTTCCAGTTTCTGCCCGGCGGCGGTAAAGAAGATTGACATCAGCACACCGCTGGAACCGCCCATCACCACGGTCAGACGTTCGCCAATCAGCGCGAACAGCGTGGCAAGGTTATCCAGCGGCAGCTGCTGGCGATGCAGCAGGCTGGCAATTTCACGCGCGCCGGCGGCAAAGGTCGAACCGGTATCGCCATCGCCGACTTTGGCGTCCAGCGCATTCAGATGAGTCTCCAGATCGGAAAGGGTTGCGGTGACCAGCTCCACAATCCCGGCCACCAGGGCGTTTGCCGAAGGCTGGAATTCCACGCGGGCGCTACGCTGAGATGACGCTACGCAGCTGATTTCACGCGGTGGGACCGGCGTCGGCCAGTTGCTGGTTTCCACTTCGGTGAGCAGTGCTTTTTCGATGCTCTCTTCCAGCACGATGGCCGTCAGTGAGAAGCCTTTCATATCCAGCGCAGTGACCAGCGAGGCCGGGCCAATTAGCCAGTCGATACGCGAGTGCAGCGGGCTGCTGGCGAGTTCGCGGGTGATGATGGCCATTTCGGCCACGGAAACGCCGCCAAGATTATTAATCATCACCGCCAGACGACCGGTTTCAGGCAGGGCGGCCAGCAGTTTATCCACCATCAGGTTCACCACTTGCGCACTGTTTTGGGTGTCGATAACCGATGCGCCTGGTTCGCCGTGAATGCCCATACCCAGCTCCGCATGACCCGGATGATGACGAGGGGCTGCGTCGGTTTCTTGCGGCAGATGACAGCTGGAAAGGGCTACGCCCAGGCTAAAGGTGTTGCTGGCTGCGTACTGCGCTTCACGCAGGACGGTGGCGAGGTTATAGCCGCGTTCGGCAAAATAGCCTGCGACTTTATGCACCAGGATAGTTCCCGCAATGCCACGTGGGTGTTTGTTATCCGGCAGGGAGATGTCGTCGCCGACAATCAGCATTTCAACGTTATAGCCAAGGCGACGCGCCTTCTCGGCGGCGAGACCGAAATTAAGACGGTCACCGGTGTAGTTTTTCACAATCAACAAACAGCCAGCCTCACCGGTCACCGCCTGAATGGCGGTCAGTACTGCATCCACGCTCGGGGAGGCGAAAACATCGCCGCAGACCGCAGCGGTTAGCATGCCTTTACCGATAAACCCAACGTGCGCGGGTTCGTGTCCCGAACCGCCGCCGGAAATGACCGCTACGTTATTTTTATTAAGGTCACGACGGACCACGATGCGAATGGCCGGATCGCTTTCCAGACGCGCCAGGTTATTCCATGGGCTGGCGATAATCGCCCCGTCGATGACGTCGCTCACGAGATGGGTGCGTTGGTTAAAAAAGAATTGAGACATAACGGCTCCTCGAGGTTGAGTGAAAGACAAACCCCCGAATGTAGGATCATGGTGCGGAGGCAATGAAGAGATTCTGGCGAAGTCAGCGTGGAAAAAAACAACGCTAAAATGAGTTTCATTACGGAACGTTGATGCTGTTTTTTGTTCCGAAATGAAACTTAAAAAAGCGGGGAATGATCATAATGCGAGCTCGCTCGACTTTTTTCTCCTGCGATCAGCGCCGCTCATACGGCGCAGCCAGCCTTTTTTTGCCGGTTTTAATATAACT
Source organism: Citrobacter sp. Cb004 (assembly GCF_030337065.1). Lineage (NCBI taxonomy): Bacteria > Pseudomonadati > Pseudomonadota > Gammaproteobacteria > Enterobacterales > Enterobacteriaceae > Citrobacter > Citrobacter sp. Cb004. The sequence continues at coordinate 148,207 of NZ_JAOWCH010000071.1, forward strand.
GCATGAGTAAAAGAGGAACTGAGCTTCGTGTTTGCCGGAGATTTGGGGGTAAATGAACGGATCGGGATCGCAAACCTTATCATTTTTGTGGATAAGCGTTCCAGAATGGAACGTGCGTCGTTTTTATCTGTTTCATATCAGAACAAAATGACGAAAGATTTTTTTGTTCACGCCTCGCCATACAGTTACTGCATCGCTCCGGTACCTCCTGTTTTTGCCGACAGCAACAGGCCAAACAGGTTAACGCCAGGGCTCACCATGTAAAAACATGTACTTATTTGAGGATGAAAGGAATGCTAAAAGTTATTCAATCTCCAGCCAAATATCTCCAGGGCCCTGACGCTTCCACCTTATTTGGTCAATACGCTAAAAATCTGGCGGACAGCTTTTTCGTGATTGCGGATGACTTCGTGATGAAGCTGGCGGGAGAGAAGGTACTCAATGGCCTGCACAGCCACGACATTAGCTGCCACGCGGAACGCTTCAACGGTGAATGCAGCCATATTGAAATTAATCGCCTGATTGCCATTCTGAAACAGCACGGTTGCCGCGGCGTGGTTGGGATTGGCGGCGGGAAAACGTTGGATACCGCCAAAGCGATTGGTTACTACCAGAAGCTACCGGTGGTGGTGATCCCGACTATCGCCTCTACCGATGCGCCAACCAGCGCGCTGTCCGTTATCTATACCGAAGCCGGTGAGTTTGAAGAGTATCTGATCTACCCGAAAAACCCGGATATGGTGGTGATGGACACCGCAATCATTGCCAAAGCGCCGGTACGCCTGCTGGTGGCCGGGATGGGCGATGCGCTCTCAACCTGGTTTGAAGCGAAAGCCTGTTATGACGCCAGAGCGACCAGCATGGCGGGCGGACAGTCCACCGTAGCGGCGCTGAGCCTGGCGCGCCTGTGCTATGATACCCTGCTGGCGGAAGGCGAAAAGGCACGATTTGCCGCGCAGGCTGGCGTGGTGACTGATGCGCTGGAGCGTATTGTCGAAGCGAACACTTACCTCAGCGGCATCGGCTTTGAAAGCAGCGGTCTTGCAGGGGCGCATGCTATCCACAACGGTTTTACGATTCTGGAAGAGTGTCACCATTTGTACCACGGTGAAAAAGTCGCCTTTGGTACGCTGGCGCAGCTGGTGCTGCAAAACAGCCCGATGGAAGAGATCGAAACCGTGCTGAATTTCTGTCAGAAAGTAGGCCTGCCGGTAACGTTAGCGGAAATGGGCGTGAAAGACGACATTGACGGCAAGATCATGGCCGTGGCCAAAGCGACCTGCGCAGAAGGTGAAACCATCCACAATATGCCGTTCCCGGTGACGCCTGAAAGCGTACATGCCGCGATACTGACGGCAGACCTGCTGGGACAGCAGTGGCTGGCGCGTTAATCAGTCGTCGGTAAGTTTTTATCCGGCATCTTCTCCCCCCTCTGACAGTCTCTGCCGGAGGGGTTGTCTATGGTAAAACAGCGGAAAGGGATATGACGACGCACACTCAGGACATTGGGAAGGAAGTCTCTTCGGTCATTGCCCAGTCATGGCATCGTTGCAGCAAGTTTATGCAGCGGGAAACCTGGCAGGCGCCGCATCAGGCGCAGGGCCTGACCTTTGAGTCGATCTGTCGTCGCAAAACGGCGCTGCTGACGATTGCTCAGGCCGCGCTGGAAGATGCCTGGGAGTTTATGGACGGCCGTCCGTGCGCGTTGCTAATTCTGGATGAATCGGCCTGTATTCTCAGCCGTTGCGGCGATCCGCAGACGGTGCAGCAACTGGCGGAGCTCGGTTTTCGCGACGGCAGTTACTGTGCGGAAAGCATTATTGGCAGCTGCGCGTTGTCGCTGGCGACGATGCCGGGGCAACCGACAAAAACCTCTGGCGATCAGCACTTTAAACAGGCGTTGCATCCGTGGTCGTTCTGCTCTACGCCAGTATTCGATAACCATGGTCGACTGTTTGGCTCCATCTCGTTGTGCTGTCTGGTAGAGCATGAGTGCGTTTCTGATTTATCCCTGACGCTGGCGATTGCCAGAGAAGTCGGCAACTCATTGCTGACTGACAGCCTGCTGGCTGAATCCAACCGCCATCTGAACCAGATGTACGGGCTGCTGGAGAGTATGGATGATGGCGTGATGGCCTGGAACGAACAGGGCGTATTGCAGTTCCTCAATGCGCGCGCGGCGCTGCTTTTGCATCTCGACGCGCAGGCCAGCCAGGGGAAGAATATTAATGACCTGCTCAATCTCCCCATGCTGCTGCGTCGGGCGATCAAACATGCCCGCGGCCTGAATCATGTCGAAGTCACCTTTGAAAGCCAGCACCAGTTTGTTGATGCCGTCATCACCCTGAAACCGATTGTTGAAGAGCAGGGCAACAGCTTTATCCTGCTGCTGCATCCGGTGGAGCAAATGCGTCAGCTGATGACCAGCCAGCTCGGCAAGGTGAGCCATACCTTTGAGCAGATGTCGACAGACGATCCAGAAACCCGACGTTTGATCCACTTTGGTCGTCAGGCGGCGAGGGGAAGTTTCCCGATCCTGCTGTGCGGGGAAGAGGGCGTCGGTAAAGAGCTACTGAGTCAGGCCATTCACAATGAAAGCGAACGCGCCAGCGGGCCGTATATCGCCGTGAACTGCCAGTTGTATGCCAACAGCGTACTGGGGCAGGATTTTATGGGCAGTGCGCCCACTGATGATGAAAACGGTCGGCTGAGCCGTCTTGAACTGGCGAACGGCGGCACGCTGTTTCTTGAAAAAATTGAATATCTGGCGCCGGAGTTACAATCCGCGCTGCTGCAGGTGATCAAGCAGGGGGTTTTAACCCGCCTGGATGCCCGGCGGCTGATTCCGGTGGATGTCAAAGTGATCGCCACCACCACGGTTGATCTCGCGAATCTGGTGGAGCAAAACCGCTTTAGCCGTCAGTTGTATTACGCGCTGCACTCTTTTGAGATCGTTATCCCGCCGCTGCGGGCGCGGCGTAACAGTATTCCATCGCTGATTTATACGCGGTTGAATAGCCTGAAAAAACGCTTTTCATCCAGCCTGAAGATCGACGACGACGCGTTGGCACAACTGGTGGCCTATTCGTGGCCGGGTAATGATTTTGAGCTGAACAGCATTATTGAAAACATCGCCATCAGCAGTGATAACGGCCATATTCGGCTGAGCAATCTGCCGGATTATCTGTTTGCCGAACGCCCTGGTCTGGAGACGGCGTCTTCACTGCTGCCCGCCAGCCTGACCTTTACCGCCATCGAGAAAGAGGCGATTATCCATGCCGCCCGCGTGACCAGTGGGCGTGTTCAGGAGATGTCGCAACTGCTGAATATTGGTCGCACCACCCTGTGGCGTAAGATGAAGCAGTACGACATCGATGCCAGCCAGTTTAAGCGCAAACATCTGGAGTAGTTTCTTCGATTCTGGCCATCGAGAACAGCGCATCCGACAGCCGGTTGATATAACGCCTGGCCTCATCGCGTAACGTCAGCGTTCTGCCCATCGCGATGAGGATCCGCTCCAGCCGACGCGTCAGGGTTCGCGCAACGTGCAGCTGTGCCGATGCCAGATTTTTCCCCGGAATAACAAACTCTTTGAGCGGGCCGCTTTGCGCCATATTGCGGTCAATAAGCTGCTCCAGCGCCTGAATATCCTCTTCGCCAATACGCTGTTTTAAGCGTGTGAGTCCTTTCTGATCGCTGGCGAGTTCCGCCCCCAGTACGAACAGCATCTTCTGCATAGCGTGCAATTCCTGGCGTAGCTCGGCCTGGCGCGTGCTGGCATAGCAGACGCCAAGCTGGGAAATCAGTTCATCCACCGTGCCGTAGGCCTCAACGCGGATGTCGTCTTTATCGATACGGCTGCCGCCAAACAGCGCGGTCGTGCCGTTATCGCCGGTTCGGGTATAGATGCGGTACATTTATTTTATCTCGCTGAAGGGAAGAACTTTAACCAGTTGACCGGCATTGGCGCCGAGCGTGCGGATCTGTGCTGTCCCGGCGCGGGTATGCCCGCAGACCAGCGCCCGATCCTCGGGCAACTGGGCATGGGTTAAGGCAATATCACCGGTGGCGTTGAGACCGAGACCCACGCGCAGCGTCGAACTTTTGGCCGCCAGTTTGCCGAGAGCCAGCGCGCAGTCATGATCGTCGCAACAGATTGCCCGGCAGGGAACGCCTTGCTCTTCCAGCCCCCAACACAGCTCATCAAGCACGCGAGTACCCTGCCAGCGTGAGTGATAAAACAGATGTACGCCCGGTGATGAAAGTGACATTGCGCCCCCTGCGTTATCAGAATGCCTGACGGAAGATCTCGGCAATTTCTTTCTCGTTCCCTTTGCGCGGGTTGGAGAAGGCGTTGCCGTCCTTCAGCGCCATTTCCGCCATATACGGGAAATCGGCTTCTTTGACGCCCAGATCGCGCAGATGCTGCGGAATACCGATGTCGGCGGAGAGGCGGGCAATAGCATGAATGGCCAGCTCGGCGGCATCCATGGTGGAGAGTCCGTCCGTGTTTTCGCCCATAAACTCTGCGATGTCGGCAAATTTTTCCGGGTTAGCGATCAGGTTATAGCGCGCTACGTGCGGCAGCAGTACGGCATTCGCCACGCCGTGCGGCATATCGTAAAGACCGCCAAGCTGATGCGCCATCGCGTGAACGTAGCCGAGGTTGGCGTTGTTGAAGGCCATACCCGCCAGCAGGGAGGCGTAGGCCATGTTCTCGCGAGCTTTCAGGTTGCTGCCCAGCGCCACGGCCTGGCGCAAGTTACGGGCGATCAGGCGGATCGCCTGGATAGCGGCAGCGTCGGTGACCGGGTTGGCATCTTTGGAAATGTAGGCTTCCACGGCGTGGGTCAGGGCGTCCATCCCGGTGGCCGCAGTCAGTGGGGCTGGCTTGCCGAGCATCAGCAGCGGATCGTTAATAGAGACCGACGGCAGGTTGCGCCAGCTGACAATCACAAACTTCACTTTGGTTTTGGTATTGGTCAGCACGCAGTGGCGGGTGACTTCGCTGGCGGTACCGGCGGTGGTATTCACCGCAACGATCGGCGGCAGCGGGTTGGTCAGGGTTTCAATCCCGGCATAGCTGTAGAGATCCCCTTCGTGAGTCGCGGCGATACCGATGCCTTTACCGCAGTCATGCGGGCTACCGCCGCCAACGGTAACGATGATGTCGCAATGCTCTTTCCGAAAGACCTCCAGGCCGTCGCGCACGTTGGTGTCTTTGGGGTTTGGCTCAACGCCGTCAAAAACCACGACGTCAATACCGGCTTCACGCAGATGTGTGAGGGTTTTATCTACCGCGCCGTCTTTAATCGCCCGCAGACCTTTATCAGTGACCAGCAGCGCTTTTTTACCGCCCAACAGTTTGCAGCGTTCGCCGACCACGGAAATAGCATTGGGGCCAAAGAAGTTCACATTTGGCACCAGGTAATCAAACATACGATAGCTCATAATATACCTTCTTAGATTTAAATTATAATTCAGAGAAACAATTCAATGCGGTTTCTGCTAATAATCTGTCTTGTTCGACGGTACCGCCACTTACACCAACGGCACCGATTACTTTGCCGTTTAATATGACAGGTAAACCGCCGCCAAAAATAACAATTCGTTGTTGATTGGTGAGCTGCAAGCCATATAGAGAGGCACCTGGTTGTACCGCGTCGGTAATTTCATGGGTACCCTGTCGCAGGCAGCAGGCGGTATAAGCTTTATTAAGAGAGATATTACAGCTGGTGACAAACGCGTCGTCCATACGTTGCATTAGCAGCGTGTTCCCGCCGTGATCCACCACGGAAAACACCACCGGAACGTTGATTTCAAGCGCTTTAGCCTCGACGGCCTGCGCCATTTTCTTTGCAGCCGCCAGCGTAATGGTGGCGATTTGTTGGCTCTTATTCACAGTCTCTCCTGAAAAGGTTGTAGGGCTGAGGTCACGAAAATATCGCGCAACAGCTATTTTTATCATTGGCTTTATCTTATTTTCTCGCCCCGCGTTATTAAGTCAATAGGGTGGGAATTTCAAAAATATTACCTTCAGTTTCCTGTTGCGGCGTTTATTGATAATGATCATTTAACCTCGTCACAATTCGCGGTGAATATTCCTGAGCCGCGTTTCAATATGAAACGATGGTTTTTTATTACGTGCCAAATTGGAACGAAATTAATTTTATTTTTTTATTGTCCTGCTCATTTAGAGTTCGGCTATTGCTGATGAAAGGCGAATGCCGGGTGTTGTGTCCCCGGCAATACGGCCCGGCGTCCCTATTTTTTATCTTTTGAGTCCATAAACTATGAGAAGATCAAAACGATTCGAAGTGCTTGCCCAGCGGCCTGTAAATCAGGATGGGCTAATTGGCGAATGGCCTGAAGAGGGGCTGATCGCAATGGAAAGCCCTTACGATCCGGCTTCGTCGGTGAAGGTGGAAAATGGTCGTATTGTTGAGCTGGACGGCAAGAGCCGCGCCGAGTTCGACATGATTGACCGGTTCATTGCCGATTACGCGATTAACGTGCCCGAGGCCGAGCGCGCCATGCAGCTCGACGCGCTGGAGATCGCCAGAATGCTGGTGGATATCCACGTCAGTCGGGAAGAGATCATTGCCATTACGACTGCCATCACCCCGGCGAAAGCGGTGGAGGTGATGGCGCAAATGAACGTGGTGGAGATGATGATGGCGCTGCAAAAAATGCGCGCCAGACGCACCCCCTCCAATCAGTGCCACGTGACCAACCTGAAAGATAACCCGGTACAGATTGCTGCCGACGCTGCTGAAGCGGGGATCCGTGGCTTTTCCGAACAGGAAACAACGGTCGGGATCGCCCGCTATGCGCCGTTTAACGCCCTGGCGCTGCTGGTGGGGGCCCAATGCGGTCGCCCCGGCGTGCTGACGCAATGCTCCGTTGAAGAGGCCACGGAGCTGGAGCTGGGAATGCGCGGGCTAACCAGCTACGCCGAAACGGTGTCGGTATATGGCACGGAATCGGTGTTTACCGATGGCGATGATACGCCGTGGTCAAAAGCGTTTCTTGCCTCGGCGTATGCTTCTCGTGGCCTGAAGATGCGCTACACCTCCGGCACCGGCTCGGAAGCGCTGATGGGCTATTCCGAAAGTAAATCGATGCTTTACCTAGAGTCGCGTTGCATTTTTATCACCAAAGGTGCGGGCGTACAGGGGTTACAAAACGGCGCGGTCAGCTGTATCGGCATGACCGGCGCTGTGCCGTCGGGGATTCGCGCGGTGCTGGCGGAAAACCTGATTGCCTCGATGCTCGACCTTGAAGTGGCCTCCGCCAATGACCAGACCTTTTCCCACTCCGATATTCGTCGTACTGCCCGCACCCTGATGCAGATGCTGCCGGGCACCGACTTTATCTTCTCCGGCTATAGCGCGGTACCGAACTACGACAACATGTTTGCCGGGTCGAACTTCGACGCTGAAGACTTCGATGATTACAACATTCTGCAACGCGATCTGATGGTTGATGGGGGCCTGCGTCCGGTCACGGAAGAGGAGACAATCGCCATCCGCAATAAGGCCGCACGCGCCATTCAGGCGGTGTTCCGCGAACTGGGCCTGCCGCTGATTAGCGATGAAGAGGTGGAGGCCGCCACTTACGCTCACGGCAGCAAAGATATGCCCGCGCGCAATGTGGTGGAAGATTTGGCTGCCGTGGAAGAGATGATGAAACGCAATATCACCGGGCTGGATATCGTCGGCGCGTTGAGTTCCAGCGGCTTCGAAGACATCGCCAGCAATATCCTCAACATGCTGAGGCAGCGTGTTACTGGTGATTACCTGCAAACGTCGGCCATTCTGGATCGTCAGTTCGACGTCGTCAGCGCCGTTAATGACATCAACGACTATCAGGGACCCGGCACCGGCTATCGCATCTCTGCTGAACGTTGGGCTGAAATTAAAAATATTGCGGGCGTGGTTCAGCCCGGCTCGATCGAATAAGGCGGTACACAGTGGAATGCACAACTGAACGTAAGCCGGTTTTCACCTTGCAGGTGAGTGAAGGCGAGGCGGCTAAAGCGGACGAACGCGTGGATGAAGTCGTGATAGGCGTCGGCCCCGCCTTTGATAAGTATCAGCACAAAACATTGATTGATATGCCGCACAAAGCGATTTTGAAAGAGCTGGTTGCCGGCATTGAAGAAGAGGGGCTGCATGCACGGGTGGTGAGGATTCTGCGCACCTCGGATGTTTCATTTATGGCATGGGATGCGGCAAATCTCAGCGGTTCTGGCATCGGGATTGGTATCCAGTCGAAAGGAACCACGGTGATTCATCAGCGCGATCTGCTGCCTCTGAGCAACCTTGAGCTGTTCTCTCAGGCTCCGCTGCTGACGCTGGAAACCTATCGCCAGATTGGTAAAAACGCCGCGCGCTATGCACGTAAAGAGTCGCCTTCGCCAGTGCCAGTGGTTAATGACCAGATGGTACGACCCAAATTTATGGCCAAGGCCGCGCTGTTTCATATCAAAGAAACCAAACACGTAGTGCAGGATGCTGCGCCTGTCATGCTGCATATTGCACTCGTAAGGGAATGACCATGAACGACAACATCATGACCGCGCAGGATTATCCATTAGCGACCCGCTGCCCGGAGAAAATCCAGACTCCTACCGGCAAACCGCTAACCGAGATTACCCTTGAGAATGTGCTGGCGGGCCGCGTAGGTCCGCAGGATGTGCGTATTTCTCAGCAAACCCTGGAGTACCAGGCGCAGATTGCCGAACAGATGCAGCGTCACGCCGTGGCGCGTAATTTCCGTCGTGCGGCGGAGCTTATAGCAATCCCGGATGCCCGTATTCTTGAAATTTACAACGCGCTGCGGCCGTTTCGTTCTTCGTTCGCCGAGCTTCAGGCCATTGCCGATGAACTGGAACATACCTGGCATGCCACGGTGAACGCCGGGTTTGTCCGCGAGTCGGCAGAGGTGTATCAGCAGAGAAACAAGCTGCGTAAAGGCAGCCAGTGACGGAGGTTGTATGCCGTTAATTGCTGGGATTGATATCGGCAACGCCACCACCGAAGTGGCGTTGGCGCAGCATGGCCGGTTTATCGCCAGCGGGATTGTCGCCACGACCGGTATGAAAGGTACACGGGACAATATTGCCGGGGTGGTGGCCTCCCTGCAGCAGGCGCTGAATAACACCCTGTGGTCGCTTCAGGACGTGGCGAAAATCTGCATCAACGAGGCGGCACCGGTGATTGGCGATGTGGCGATGGAAACCATCACTGAAACCATCATTACCGAATCAACAATGATTGGGCATAACCCGCAAACGCCCGGCGGCGTTGGCGTGGGAATGGGAACTACCATCGCCGTGGAGAAGCTGGCGGCGTTGAGTGAAGATCGGTTTGCCCAGGGCTGGATCCCACTGGTCGGTGAGGAGAGGGATTTCCTCGAGGCGGTTTGGTTTATCAATGAGGCGCTGGATCGCGGGGTCAACGTGGTAGCGGCGATCCTGAAAAAAGATGATGGCGTGCTGGTGAACAATCGTCTGCGTCGAACAATGCCGGTGGTAGATGAAGTCACCCTGCTGGAGAAGGTGCCGGAAGGTGTGCTGGCTGCGGTGGAAGTGGCGGCCCCAGGACAGGTGGTGCGAGTGCTGTCGAATCCTTACGGCATCGCGACCTTCTTTACCCTGACGCCCGAGGAAACGCAAACCATCGTCCCCATCGCCAGGGCGCTAATTGGCAACCGTTCCGCCGTGGTGCTGAAAACCCCGCAGGGTGATGTGCGCTCAAGGGTGATCCCGGCGGGTAAGATCTTTATCCGCGGCGAAAAGCGTGGCGGTGAAGCCGACGTAGCGCAAGGCGCACAGGCCATTATGCAGGCGATGAGCACCTGTGCGCCCGTGTGCGATATTCGTGGTGAAGCAGGTACGCATGCAGGCGGTATGCTGGAGCGGGTGCGTAAAGTGATGGCCTCGCTGACCGGTCACGACATGAACGCGGTGTATATTCAGGATCTGTTGGCGGTGGATACGTTTATTCCCCGCAAGGTGCAGGGCGGTATTGCCGGGGAGTGTTCAATGGAGAACGCCGTTGGCATTGCGGCGATGGTGAAATCCGATCGCTTACAGATGCAGGCCATCGCCAGTGAGCTGAGCGCCCGTTTAAACATCCCGGTTGAAGTCGGCGGAGTGGAGGCCAACATGGCTGTCGCCGGTGCGTTAACAACGCCCGGATGTGCTGCACCGCTGGCGATCCTCGATTTAGGCGCAGGCTCCACCGATGCCGCCATTATCAATAGCGATGGCGTAGTGAAAGCGGTCCATCTGGCTGGCGCGGGGAATATGGTCAGCCTGTTGATTCAAACCGAGCTGGGCTTAAGCGATCCGTTTCTGGCGGAGGAAATTAAAAAATACCCGCTGGCAAAAGTGGAGAGCCTGTTCAGCATTCGCCACGAGAACGGCGCGGTGGAGTTTTTTCGCGAACCGCTCAGTCCGTCAGTGTTTGCCAAAGTCGTTTATCTGAAAAACGGCGAGTTGATCCCCGTAGATAACCAGACCTCACTGGAAAAAATTCGGTTGGTGCGCCGACAGGCCAAAGAGAAGGTTTTTGTGACCAACTGCCTGCGCGCTTTACGCCAGGTGTCACCCGGCGGCTCTATTCGCGATATGACTTTTGTGGTGCTGGTGGGCGGCTCCTCGCTGGATTTCGAAATCCCGCAGATGATCACCGACGCGCTGGCGCATTACGGCGTGGTTGCCGGACAGGGCAACATCCGTGGTACCGAAGGGCCGCGTAATGCGGTAGCGACCGGGCTGGTTTTGGCCGGGATAGCGAATTAATCGTGCAGAAAACAGCCGCCGCAAGCGTTTAGCTGCGGGGTAAATCAAATAAAGGTGATGTTCTCTTTGATATCCCGGCGGAGTTGGGTACATAGTATAAATGTGTCTCTCACGTGGTTAATTTTAAGGATAAGAGCATGCCAACAGCAATTGAGAAAGCATTGGATTTTATTGGTGGTATGAACACTTCGGCGTCAGTACCCCATTCAATGGATGAAAGTACCGCTAAGGGAATCTTAAAGTATTTGCATGACTTAGGTGTGCCAGCGAGTCCGGAAGCTGTGATGGCACGGGGTGAGCAGGAGGGATGGAATCCCGAGTTCACGAAAAAAGTGGCCGGATGGGCAGAAAAAGTGGCCTCCGGTAACCGCATCCTTATCAAGAACCCAGAGTATTTTTCAACTTATATGCAGGAGCAGCTCAAAGAGCTAGTTTGAGCTGACTATCGAATCAAACTCTAACGGACGTTTCCATCTCTGGATGGCAACGTCCAGAGGGGGACTGTGACCAGCTTGTTGCTGGACAGAGGCATCCCATAATATATCTTCAGGCCCCGCCTGCCGTATTCTTCCCGGCTCTTATTTCACATTTTGGTGCGAACAGATATTGATTTGTTCCAGCAGGAATCCTTTTGGCTCGCGCCAACATCTACGGAAGAACCCCCAAAAAAAAAGGACCTGCGATTACTCGCCAGCCCTTGCTGTGTTTGGTGGCCCCTGCTGGACTTGAACCAGCGACCAAGCGATTATGAGAACTATTAAGGGTGATGTAAAAACAATAACTTAGTTCAAAATCAGCAACATAAAAAACAAATATCAACCTATATTGCCCAATACCCCTAAGTTTCTGCGACACTTTTGAGACACTATAGATAGGATAGTGCGCGTGTTGGTACAATCCTCTCTAATCGCAATCTTTCAAAGCCTCCCATCTTCATAGCTTCAAGTTTGATTGTTACCACTACTGCGTATAACCATTCTTTCTCATTAGCTAATATATTTGTAGCAATACCCCTAGTATAACGATTTATAAGTATATTTCTAACTTTGTCCCATTCTGCATATGGCCGGCATAACCATGATATGACGAAATCTTCATAGGGTATGGTAGACAGGACATCAATGCTTGAATATTTACCTATTGTTGAACCATCACCAACTAAAAGTCTCTTGAATTCATCAATGTCATGGTCTAAAGCATGCATTATCTCTTTGGAAAATTCAGGGTAATTATTCTTTAATGATTCTTTTTGTTTGGTCTGAAGGTATGTTCTGATTTCATTTATATATATTTTGTATTCTTCATTTAACCAAAATCCATGGCCGTGCGCGCTAGGATTTAAATGAATGTGATAGAAATCATCATTGGGATTATCGTATGGTAATTTGTTGTCTGCAACAAGGTCGTCTAGATAAACTTTGCAGTCATAAAGCACCTCTTCAAAACATTTATCGATCACATTAATAGATGACATTAAAAACATGAGATGAAACATATGTAATATTGTTCCGATTTCAGTTATTTCCCGATATTTAAACTGTCTAAGCAGCTCGGTTACAGAACTATCAACAATATTATCATCAGTATAGTCAAAACTTTGAATTTTTAACCATGCTGGAATTTCTGTTTTTGTTATTTCTCTGAAATATCTTGACTGTTGGATTTTATCCCTTATTGATTTTTTTGGGTATATTCCATCAACCAACATTGAGTAAACAAGTTCGTCATTAAGAATTCCACCAGAAAATACTTCTTGAGAGTAACTATTAAATAACTTTTTTAGTCTTTCGCTTTTGTTTTTTTCTTCTTGATCTTCACTATCATCCTCTTCTATGTTTGGCAAAGCATATGAAAAGGAGGTGAATTCATCATCTAATTTTTTTATTTCATCTGCTAAAATGTTACTTAATCTAAATTCTATATTTAATATAGAAAATGTATTGAAAACTTCTTGCATGGCATCATGATTATTTATCTGGCTATATAAAAGACATGATACCAACCTTTCGCAGTCTTTAATCACATGTCGAAGAATTCGCAGTGACTGGCACTGAGAGTTTTTAAAAGCAGAAATGATGAATTTTTTTATATGATCATAATGTATTAACTTATCGGTTTCGGAGAAAAAAACCTTTGCGGCATGATCTATTTGAGGTTTTATTTTTATTGTATGACCAATTATTTTTTCTTTTGCTGCTATAAATTCTGATTCTATTTCTGTGTCATGAGCTATCACTAATACACGGCATTTATGATGCTCGATGTACTTATTAATGGCGCCAAGTATATCTTTTAACTTTATCGAACATCTTTCAAGATCGTCAAAAACTATAATTTTTGTATCGTCTACGTCTTCCTTTATAAAAGCATCAGCAAGGCTACTAATGAAAGCACCCGCTCCAAATGTTATGCCATTCCATTCCGCAGCTGAGTCTTTAACAGCACCAGCGGATTTTTTAATCATATTCCTTTTGGGGTACATTGCAGCAAAAACATTGGCGTATATTTCACTTGTAGAACTTAATCCAAATAAGCTGATGTAACATGTTTTTTCTTTTGGTAAGGCTTTCATGACTTGGTAAGTTTTACCTATTCCCCAATCACCTGTAATGAAAACAGCATAACTTGGCTCATCTTGTTCAATATAGTAATTAAGATATTCTTGTAAGCTTTCATCGATCATCTTTAACATCCTTTATTATTGAATTAGATAATGGATTGAATTTTATAGCTTCAAATAGATGAGACGGTGCGAAATGAGCATATCTCATGGTCATTTTGATGTCAGTATGTCCTAAGATTCGTTGAAGTACTAATATATTCCCACCGTTCATCATAAAATGACTTGCAAAAGTGTGGCGCAGAACATGGGTTAGTTGTCCTGAAGGCAGTTCAATCTTTGCTCTCTCAAGTGCATTCCTAAATGCGTAATAACATGGAGTGAACAAAAAACCACTTTTATTAGGTAACTGCGAAATCAAAACTGGATCGATAGGGATAGTACGGTTGCGCTTCCCTTTTGTTTTTATGAAAGTTACTTTTCCATCAGAAAATTGGCTGCGCTTAAGTTTTTCAGCTTCACCCCATCTAGCGCCAGTCGAAAGGCAAATTCTAACTACCATTTCTAAATCTTTCGCAGAACTGAGGCGACATTCTTCTAAAAGTCTATCAATCTGCTCTCCAGTCAGATAGGCCATTTCGTTTTCTTCAGTTCTGAACTGGCGAACGTTTTCTAAGGGGTTTGGCGCATCCCATTCCCCAAGCCGTTTCAATTCATTAAAAACAGCGAGGAAATAAGCGTGCTCTAGATTCATGGTGCGTGGCGAAACCTGTGCAACGCGGTTAGTTCGGGCAAAATGACCATCAAGTCTTTTAGCCCTGTAAGCAGTGAATAGCTGGGCTGTGAATTCTGTAGCTAGAGGTGAACCCATGCATTCATCTGCCCAAAGCATAGCGCTTTTGCGTTTTTCTCCATCACGTAAAGTTATGCCATGACGTTCAAACCAAAGATGAATCAAATCCGAAAGGCGGCGCTTGTCTTTGCCTTGCCCAAGCCAAGGGGTGTCCTCAACTTTTTGCAATGTGTAGTTTTCAAAGGCTAACGCCTCGCCTTTTGTCGCAAACTTTTTGCGGACACGCTTGCCTCGTTTACCGTCGCTGCGGTTGACGGTATAAAAGTCAGCAATCCACTGTCCATCACTGAGTTTTCTTACGGTCATATTAATGAATAGTCAGGACAACGCGTCCGATCACCTTAATGTCATCAATACCACAATCGAAGGCCATACCAACTCCGCTAACTCTGACTTTCTTAATCGGGATACGGGTCAGGATGCGAATGCTCGTCTTGCCTTCAATTTCAACTAACCATTGATCGTCATAGACCTCAGCAAAAGTAGTATCAACGATAAACTGGTTATTGCCTTCAAGCACACATATAGGGGAATTAGGTAAAGCAATGCCCGGTAAAAAGGACACCTTATCCAGCATGTACACGCCAGCTTCATAAAGCAGACCATCAACAATCTTGCGCCGTGGCATTTTTAGAATGTCGATCTCTTCATTTTCGTACTTCCTTCCTTGACCAGTGGCCAGCCATTCAAGCGTAGCCCCAGTTTCTGCCATGCATCTCACGACAATATCCGCAGGGAAAAAGTCACGCTTATAGCGATTGGCCAAGCTGCTGCTAGCAATGTCGAGATGATCGGCTAAGGCTAATTTAGTACTGAATCCATACGCCTGGATAACACGATCCAGAACGGCAGCGCCACCTTTAGAAAACTCAATTTGTAGGTTCACGAAAGTTTTACCTTGCATGTTTTCGCGGAGTGAGTTTAAACTTCGCGTTGTAGGTTAAAGTGAATATTGGTTAATAACAGTGGATATTGGCGTATCCCTAACCGGAGAAGTTTGCATCATGCGCCCTAACATTACAATCGTGATCCCCGATCCATACATCCCGCTTGATGAGTATTGCCGCCGTACAGGCATGTCCAGAAGCACCGCTGAGAATTTGATTTCATACGGAAAACTCCCTATCAAGCCTAAAGGAGCACAGAAAAAAGGGCTGGTTGAAGTGAACATGGCCGCCTTAACCGTTATGGCGTTAAGCGAATGCAATGTTTCGCTTAACACGTAATTTATCCTACGGATTAGAGCGGGGCTAACAATGTTTGATTACCAGACCTCTAAACATGCTCACTTTGATGCGGCTTGCCGAGCATTTGCGGTTGAGCACAATCTGGAGAATGTGGCCGCAGCCGTTGGTATGAGGCCACAGATCCTGCGCAATAAATTGAACCCAGCGCAGCCGCACCGTTTAACTTGTGACGAGCTTTTAGCCATTACAGATTACACCGAAGATGCGCGTTTACTGGATGGGATGTTGGGGCAGATTAACTGCCTTCCATCTGTGCCGGTGAACAATGCCACCGAAGGCAACATGCAACTGTACGCTCTTAGTGCCACAGCCAGTGTGGGCGCAATTGCTGGGGAAGCCGTATCAACTGGTCACATGACCGCCGCCCGCCGTACACAAATTCTGGATCGCGCTCGCGATGCAATCCGTAGTCTTTCCGTGCTGGCTTATACCGTTGAAAGCCGTATCCAGTCTGCGCCAGTTCTGGCCGCTGCGGTGGATTTGGTGACAACTAACGCCACCGGTCTGATGTGAGGGAACACCATGAAAGCGTTTGTTACTTATCTGAAAAATGAATCTCCCGCTGTGCAGTTGCCCAGCGGTTCCACTGGCTGGATTGAATTGCCAAATGGTCAACGCTGGAATCCTGGTCATATGTACAAATTCAATGCTCAGCAGTCGCGCCGTCCGTGGTGGCGTCGCCTGATGGGGCTATAGGGGTCAGCACTATGAAAATTAGCACTGAGCGTGCAGAAGTCGCCCTGAAACATTGCAAAAGAATGCGCCTTCAGATCAACCCAGCTTACAGCGATGCGGGGGACTGGTGGGACAACTTAACACCAGAGTGGCGCGGCGTAGTGCTTCATGCCGCTGCGGTTACTTCTGGTGCCGGGGTATTCAAAGCCCACTTAAGCAAATTCTGCTGGGGGGAGCTTTATGAACGCCTGGGCTATCGGGACATGATTCAACTACGCAGGGGCATTTCACGGGCGCGGTTAACGTTTGAAGGTTTTGGCAGTTTACGTGACAGCGATTTTTCGAAGCGCACCGCTAACCGCCCGATCAAAAAGGCACATCCAATTTATAGCAGTAGCGGGGTGCAGATGGTTATCGCGCCTCACATCGTCCATAAGTTGCAACAACAGGGGAATCTCTGATGGCCATTATTTCCGTTGAAGGTAAATCGTTGGGGGCTGAGCTGGCCGTTTGGGGAGTTCCACATAATTACGCCGTGGCTTTTGCAGAGAAAAGTACCAGTAAAAATGGTCGTATTGCGCTGCATCCATTCTTCTTTAATGACACTGAACACATGACTAATCAGCGTCACTGGCTGGCGATAAATGCTGCTTTCTGGTGCTGCGTGTACCGCGAGGCCGAAAGCAAAGAAGCGCAGATTGAAGCGCTGGCTGGAATCCGCGCGATTTTCTATACGGCAGGGGCGCTGGGTGTTGGCGAGATTAAAGCACTGATCCAGGAGTGGTGGCGGACGACGTACGAGCTGCACCTTATTCCAGCACCGAACCATTCAGCCATTATTGCACAACCCGCTTTTCACTAATTAACAACCTGAATTTTTTGGCCACAGCTTAGGTGGCCGGGGATTCTTTTGCCTTAAGGAAACCAAAATGCACATGACACGTCAGGATCTACCCGCAACAAAATCAGGCACCGACCTGCTGGCCATGCTCACCAAAGCCACGCAGGAAGGTAAAGCTGCAGCTGCTGATCTGTGTTCCACCCGTCTGGATAAGCTGGCCACCCATGCAGCCAATGAAGGATTAAGCGCAACGGAAATCGTTGAGTTAATCCGCGAAGAAGCTGCTGCGATTTGCAGCAAAGGCGGTGCCGCATGGCAGTAAAAATTCATACGATAAAAATTGCGCCCAAGTACCTTAACGCAGTAGTCACTGGTCAGAAAAAAGCAGAACTGCGTAAGAATGATCGTAACTATAAAACCGGTGATGTTCTTTCGCTGTGTGAGTGGAAGCACGGGAAATTCACCGGGCGAGAGTGGGCGGCGGTTATTACCCATGTTTTGCCGGTGAATGAAATCATTGCCAATACAGATAACTGGGTAGTGTTGTCTGTTCGGACATTGTCACCCCTTGAAGTGCTGGAATACATCATTTCTAACGGCGTATCAGAATTGCTTTTAAGTGGGGTTGAATATGGCCGTTAAAACTCCGCTTAAGTGGGTGGGCAGCAAAGCCCGCCTTATGCCGCAGTTGCTTCCCCATCTGCCGGAGGGTAAGCGCCTGATAGAACCTTTTGCTGGTTCCTGTGCTGTCATGATGAATACGGATTATGACGAGTACCTGATCGCTGATGTGAATCCTGATCTGGTAAACCTGTATAAGACGATGGCTTATCACACCGACGCGTTGCTTATTGAGCTGGAGGCTTTATTTTCTGCCGGTTCAGTAGGTGATGAAGAAAACCGGGCAATTTTCTATTACGCGGTACGTGATGCCTTCAACCAGTCCGGCAAATCCTTTGGTTCTGAATCTGTGGAAGCTGCGGCGCGTTTTCTTTATCTGAACCGTCACTGCTTCAATGGCCTGTGCCGATACAATCGCCGTGGCCAGTTCAATGTTCCGTTTGGTAAGTACAAAAAAACCTACTTTCCTGCTGATGAAATCCGCGCTTTTGCTGAAAAAGCGAAACGTGCCACGTTCATTACTGCCCACTATTCAGAAACGCTTGATTTAGTAAGGGACGGGCATGACGTTGTTTATTGTGATCCGCCTTACCTGACTGATACCGACAATTTCACCGCTTACCATGAACGCGGTTTTTCGCACATGGATCAGGGACGGCTGGCGCGTAAGCTGCGTCGCCTGGCTGAGCGTGGGATTAAGGTTGTCGCGTCAAACAGCGATCTGGAAATGGTGCATTACCTGTATTCAGGATTCGAAGCGGTTCGGGTCAATGCGCCACGCAGTGTGGGTGCAGCAACTGCAAGCCAGAAAGTGGCCGCAGAGCTGATTCTGAAGTCACCTGCTAACCTGGCGATCGACGTTCGGGCGGTGGGGGCATGATGACGGAAATTATCACCGGCATTTATGCCTTGTTTGCCTGTATTACTTTCGCCTTTCTCTTATGGGACGAATGCCAGGATGAATTTGATCACGAGGCTGAGGACTTAGGGTTAATCACTCTGAGTGCGGTTTTCTGGCTACCACTGGTAACGGCTGTACTTGTGACCTTCCTGATTGATTTCTGGCGGAAGTGGGTTAACCGTGGCTGATATGCTGGAGCCTGGCCAACACCATGCCGTCAATGCTTGGCGGCGTGAAACCTTTGCGCCTGGTACCCCGTCAGATGCGACGATCACCGAACGCCGCCTGTGGGCTGTTAACCCACAGGATTATGAATGGCGTTCCCAGTACCTGCATGAGATACCCGACTGGTTAGCCGGGTATTTCGGCAACCGTTACGAAAAGCTGCTGTCTGGTCGTGACGGGCGTCGCCGTGCCAATACATTTCTGCGCAAGACTATCGGCGGGAATGTATTGCCACGTCTGCGCAAAGTGGCTACACGTTACAAGCTGGCCGCTGATGCACTTGATCTTCCTTTCGGTAAGTCGCTGGAGCGACTGCCGTCACTTGACCGCCCGGACCTCAAAAAACTGGCTGGCCAGATATCTGGCTGGATTTCCCAGTCACTGTATGACTTCACCGATCAGTTTGTAGGAAGCAGTGACGATGCCGCAGAGCTGCGCCGCCGTACGCTGGAGTCATACCGCCATTTATGCGCGTGTTCCCTGATGCTGAACAATCAGCCGCCGTACTGGGCAGAACATGAAGCTAATGGCGG
Source organism: Citrobacter sp. Cb004 (assembly GCF_030337065.1). Classification (NCBI taxonomy): domain Bacteria; kingdom Pseudomonadati; phylum Pseudomonadota; class Gammaproteobacteria; order Enterobacterales; family Enterobacteriaceae; genus Citrobacter; species Citrobacter sp. Cb004. The sequence goes on from NZ_JAOWCH010000071.1 coordinate 167,473, forward strand.
GCAACTGGAAACGCGTAAGGCTGAATCCGGGATCCTCCGCATGATGGCACCAGAATGGTGGTATCTGCGTCTTAAGCGGGCGCGGGATATGCAGCGTGAGCATATGGCCATTGCAGTGGGGCAAGTACAGAAAGCGGCCAGCGCTTATGTGTCCCGTAAAACCCTGGGCGAATGGATAGACCAGAAAAAGCGGAATCTTGAGTTCTTTAAAAAGTTTGACCTGCTGAATGAAGAAGGGCTGCGTATTGCACTGGACAGCATGGTGCACCGCAGCGTTGCTAATCCGGCGATCCGTCGCTGTGAGCTAATGGTAAGAATGAGAGGATTTGAAGATATGGCCAATGAAGAAGGGCTGGCCGGTGAGTTTTACACCATCACAGCGCCATCGCGATTCCATGCGGTACACAGCAAAGGGGGCTTTGTTTCACAGTGGGATGGCTGCACCCCGCAGGATACCCAGCGCTACTTATGTGGTGTATGGGCGAAAGCCCGCGCCGCTATTTCCCGGGCAGGTATCCATGTTTTTGGTTTTCGTGTGGTAGAGCCTCACCACGATGGCACACCGCACTGGCACATGCTGCTTTTTATGCGTCCTGGTGACGTGGATACCGTGCGCGATATTCTTTGCTATCACGCCAGAATTACCGACTCCGAAGAACTGCAAACGCCAAACGCGCTAAAGGCACGTTTCCATGTTGAAGCCATCGATCCCGCTAAAGGTTCGGCTACGGGTTACATCGCCAAATATATATCCAAAAACATTGATGGTTTTGCGCTGGATGGTGAACAGGACGACGAAACAGGGGAGAACCTGCGGGACATGGCCAAGTCCGTTTCTGCATGGGCTTCACGCTGGCGCATTCGCCAGTTTCAGCAGATTGGTGGTGCGCCGGTGACTGTCTGGCGCGAGTTGCGCCGGTTACGTGATCAGGTACTGACTGACCGCAGAATGGATGCGGTTCTGGCTGCTGCGGATGTTGGTGACTGGGCGGCATACACCCAGGCGCAGGGGGGCGCACTGGTTTCCCGCCGTGATCTGGTTGTTCGTCTGGCTTATGAAATCACGGAACAGGGTAATGAATACGCAGAGGACGTGCAGCGCGTTCAGGGTGTCTATTCTCCATTGGTTCCAGATTCAGCGGTATGTACGCGCCTGGTGAAGTGGCAGAAGGTTGCGAAGTTGGCCGAAGCGCCAGCGGAGGCGGGTTTTTCTGGCGGCAACGCCGCCCCTTGGAGTTCTGTCAATAACTGTACGGAGGGTGGAACCCGCAGACGGTTAAAACTGGAATTGCGTAGCCGGGGTTTTGACGGTTCTGACGACGAAATAGCCATACTCATGCGGGGCAGTGGTTTGATATTTGGCCAGGCGGCATTGATTTATCGCAATGGTCGGTTGCAGGAAACACGAAACGAGCCAATGCATGAGCTGTGGCCGGGGTGGTTGTAGCGGTAAAAATCTGTGTAACACATTCATTTGTCAGTAGATGGCAGGAAAATACATTTCACAATTTGTGCTTTACGGTGTACTGTATGCATATACAGTAATATATTGTTTGTGGGGGCTAAATGGATCTTTTGGAAGCGTCGGCACAGCTGGAGCGCATTGAGTTATTGGCCAAAATTGCCCATGTGTACGAAAGTAACCAGAGAGAAAAAACAATCGCTTTGGCCTGGATTGGTGAGATTGCTGGAGAAATGCGGGAGATGGTCACAACAGAAGCTAAAAACCCCCAGGAAGGGGGCTTATCAGGCGGCGGGAGTCGCTTTCAGTAGGTCTAATGCCATTTGGCGCTGATCGGGTGAAAGTGCATTCAGTATTTTCTGCACCATCGCATCACCCGTTTTCGCGCTGGGGCTGAGAGTGTGGGAGAACGTCAGATTCATCACAAACGTATGGCCACACTCCACATCTGAACAGGCGCAGTAAATATCCGCAATCTGCCGGTGCTTCCGGTTTGTTTTACGAATAACAGCCTTTGAGCCGCATTCCGGGCATTCGATTTTCAGAACTCGCATATTCCATGCTCCAGCTGTTAAATGATGCCTGGATTTTAGCCTTTTTCGCCTCATGCCGCATCCTTATCCGTTGATTCTGTGTAACTTAAATCAAAGTGAAGGTGCAGACGTTCCGGTATTTCGGGATCGTTGTTCACGGCAGTCATAAACCGGCGCTGAATAGGCGCTATTTCGCTTTTCTTGTAAATCCTTTCAGCCTTTTCAACATCCCCCAGACCGGCAGTGTTCTGCGGGACAATTCCGGCCAGCCCAGCGGGAAAGCGGTGCGCGTTGAGAATGTCCTGCGCACTGATGTTTTTGATGTTGGCAAATTCATCTTTTGCGGAGATATCCCCCATTTCAATGAACTTGATCGCATCCCCATCCCCGCCAGGAATGTTCACCAGAATAGTGGAGAAGTTGCCGATACCTTTGCTGTCACGCAGCTGCTGTTCAATTTCTTCTTCCATTTCATCCGTCATGCTGGGATCGCGTGTATAGAGAATGCCGCCAGTATGAGCGCCGTTGTGGTAGTAGCGGCGGCGGAAAATCACGGCTTCACTGTTAAGCAATGCCGAGTGTACGCCACCGATATAGTCTGGCAGCCCGTAGATATGCTGCTGCGGGTCGTACATCTTGATAAAAATGATATCTTCCTGCGGCCATACCTGCGGTTCACCATCCTGCAACACCACATAATCGCCGGGCTGATCTGTTGCGTTATCCCTGATTTTACGGCGGCGAATATACAGGCCGGGTAAAGGTTCCAGGGCAATCACATCCCCCCATCCGTTGCGGATTTTGCCAATCGCAATATCCCCGAAGGTTGTATAGTCAAACGCTGCGGCTTCCAGCTGGTCGTAAGTCAGGCCACCGCCCAGATAATCAGACACAATCATATTTTTCCGGGCGTGGATGATGCCGCCATGCTGACCGTTCAGATTGATAAGCTGTGCCAGTGCCAGCCGGTCAATCGGCTGGGTAAAGTGATCGGCGGCATTGTCGTACCAGATGTCGCGGTAATCCGTGCCGGTGGTCAGTACGGGTTCTGGTTTGCCGAATGTGATGATGCTCATTTTTTTGGACTTATCGCCGCGCGGGTTGCGCTTAACGAAGCGGTTTTTTTTACTCATGCAGCCTCTTTCCTTACACCCCAGCGGGATTTCGGTTTGTTTTCGTAGTTGAGTGGTTCGTTATGCAGGGCGTGGGTAATCGCCCAGAACGCCTCTGCGTGGCCAGTGTCCTGGCTGCGGTCAGCGACAAATGTCATGGCGTTACCGCTTTGCGTTGTAGTACGACGTACAGCCATAAAGCTGGCCGGGATCTCTTTCAGGTTTTTGTCCCATTCAATACGCTGGCTTTCCACCACGTCCGCCGCTTTCAGTACCAGCTGATTTTTCGTGTTCATGTCGTAACGAATGGCGACGGCCACGCGCATGGCAAAATGCTGGATGTTGTCAAAAACCCCCTGGCCAATACCGGTAACGTCCACTCCCAGATAGGTGAAGTTGTATTTTTTAAACAGGAGTTCGATCTGCCTGGCCTGATAGCGGAAGTTCATGCCCTTCCAGTTAATAACCTTCAGAACGCGGAATTTCTCTGCGGCATACATCGGCGGGGCAATAATCACAAAACACGACAAATCGCCGCTACGTGCCGGGTCAAAGCCTCCCCATACTGGCCTGTCACCAAATGGCCGCGCAGCGTCCGGGTTGTGATCCTGCCAGGTGTCCACCTCCACGCCGCAAGCTTCCAGGTCTGAAAAGCTGAATACGGAATCCTTGCTGTCCACGAACACGCACATATAGAGCATGTTGAAGGTGGCGGTGTTGTAGCGGTTGCGCAGCTTCTCGATGTTGGCCAGGTTGAAGCCGCCCGCAATGGCATCCTCCATCGTGATGACATAGCGCCACTGCCCATCCGGGCAAAGCCGTCCGCCGTTGCGCATTTCATCAAAAGACGGGAACTGAGCGGCCGCGCGTTTTTTGCTGCCCTGTTTCCATTCCTCACCCGTCCAGAACGGGTAAGCCTGGTGCGTTTTGGCCGATGGCGTTGAAAAGTAGGTGGTGCGCCATTTGTCATGGGTGGCCATTGCGCTGGCCACTTCGTTAAGCCTGGCGAAGTTAGGCACCCAGAAGTATTCGTCACAGTACAGGTGGCCACTGTAGGACTGCGCCGTGTTTTTGTTGGTTGAGAGAAAACGCAGTTCAGCGCCGTTGCTGAGGCGGATCGGGTTGCCGGTCAGCGTGATGCCAAAATACTGTTCTGCAATGTTGACGATGTAAGACCGGAAGTATTCCGCCTGGACTTTGGAGGCAGACAGGAAGATTTGCGGATCGCCTGTCATGACCGCGTTTTCAAAGGCTTCAAATGCAAAGTACCAGGTGGCACCGATCTGGCGGCTTTTAAGGATGTTCCTGACCTGCTGGCCAATATTCCGGCGCAGGTGTTTCTGGTATTCAAAAAGATGTTCTTCCGCCCAGGTGTCAAAATCCGCCTGGGTCAGAGAAGAAATATCGTTTTTCCTGTTTTTGCGTTTGGGGCGCGGTTCATCGCTGTTGCTGTCCCGTGCAGCTGCCTGACCGTTACTCTGGCCGCTGGCCATCTTTTCTTTATGCTTATTGCTTTGAGCACGCAGCTTTGTGGCGTGGGCAATCAGCATGTCCATTTCTTTCAGGTCGAGATCGGTTTTATTATCGCGGCTGGCCAGCAGCTGGTAGCGGCGTTCAATTGCCTCCTCTGTACTTTCAAAGCTGAGTAAATCCGCCCAGCTGTATTTCTCAGCCCAGTAGTAAACGATCCGCGCATTCGGCAGATTTAATTCTGATGCAATTTCTTTTGGCGTATAGCGGCGCAAATAAAGTGCGCGGACAACGCCTTTTAGTTCTTCTGAGTATTTAGCCATGCAGATAATTATGCCGTGGCTGTTATGAAAAAACGGCGGTGTTAATTCGCATCTGTTCGGTAATCCGTGATAACCGAATTGTTCAGAATAAAGCGTGATGCGGTGGTGGTTTTATTTGGCAATAATTGATTTGCAGCGTCGGTGAATAAATCAGGGGGGATATGTCGCATTTAAAAACTGACTGGCTGTGTGTTGCTACCGAAGGGGATACCGTTGACGGCAGAGAGATTAAACGCCAGTGGATTATCGATATGGGGGAAACCTACGACTATAACCACTATGTCGCTTTGATCTGGCCTGAACACGAGGATGATTGCGGTAATTTTGGGGAGGTGCTGGAAGCCACCTGGCATGATGGTGATGACGGACTGGCGCGGCTTTACGTCAGCCTTTGCCCGAATATGCGATTAATATTCGCCAACCATGAAGATCAGCTCCTGTTCTTCTCGATTGAACCGGAAGAAAACTGGCGCGGTAGTGGGCGTACATACCTCAAGGGGCTGGCGGTTACAGATACTCCCGCCAGTGTTGGCACCACACGGCTGCGCTTTAGTAGTCGGCGCAAAAAATTATCTAAGCAGGGATATTACAGTTGTGTGATTTCCCGTGATGGAAAAATTAAACAGGAAATACAAATGAAGAACTGGCAAAAATTGTTTGGTATTAAACCGAAGTTTGAAGATGAAACGCCGCCTGATGATACCGCGCAGGGTGATGATAAGTTACAGGCGCTGGCCAACGCGGTAAACGAGCTGGAAGGCCGTGTGGCCAAAATTGAAAATCAGCTCAATGATGTTCAGGGTGATGTGGATACCATTGCGGAAGTGGTCGATACCGAAGAATTTGCGGCTATTCGTGATAATGCAAAAGATATCGTTAAACGTTTTAACGATCTGGGTAATAAATCCACCCGTACACCAGGGCGTAAGATTTCAGAAAAAGCGGGTAAGTTTAATTTCCTGTAATACGTTCTGACGTTAATTAGTACAAAACATTTTTATTATCGCTTAATCGCGAGGGAGTTTTATGCACCTTAATAATCGTGCACGGGATTTACTGGATAAATATTCGAGTGGTATGGCGCAGCAGTTTGGCGCACGTGATACCAGTCGTTATTTCTCCCTGAATGACCCTCAGGAAAACGCGCTGCGTCTGGCGCTGCTGGAGTCCGTGGAGTTCCTGAACATGATCACCTGTCTGGATGTTGACCAGCTGAGTGGCCAGGTGATTTCTGTTGGTTCCTCCGTGCTGCATACCGGCCGCAGTGAAAATGGCCGCTTTGTTCGTCAGGTTGGCGTGGACGGCAATGACTATTCACTGGTGGAAACGGACAGCTGCGCCGCACTGCGCTGGGATCTGCTTTCGGTCTGGGCCAATGCCGGTAAGGACGAAAACGAGTTTTACAACCTGGTCCAGGCGTTTACCACACAGGCGTTTGCGCTGGATATGCTGCGTATTGGTTTTAACGGTAAGAGCCGTGCCAAAACGACGAATCCAACGGATAACCCGAACGGCGAAGATGTCAATATCGGCTGGCATGAGCGTATGAAAACGCTGCTGGGTGGTAATCAGATTATGACCGATCCGGTCGTGCTGGATGAGGCCGGGGATTACAAGTCACTGGATGCAATGGCTTCAGACCTGATTAACGCCAAGATTCCTGCCCAGTTCCGCAATGACCCGCGCCTGGTGGTTCTGGTCGGTGCTGATCTGGTTGCTGCTGAACAATACCGACTGTATCAGGCCGCAGACCGCCCGACTGAGAAAATCGCGGCGCAGATGCTGGGCAGCACTATTGCTGGCCGTCCTGCTGTTATCCCGCCGTTTATGCCGGGTAAACGTATGGTCGTCACGCCGCTTTCTAATTTGCATATCTACACCCAGCGCAACACCCGCATGCGTAAGGCGGAATTTGTTGAAGACCGTAAGCAGTTCGAAAACAAATACCTGCGTAATGAAGGCTATGCGGTTGAAGTGCCGGAGTTGTATGCGGCCATTGATGAATCCGCCGTGACCATCGGCAAGGTTTCCGAACCAGCAGAGGGCTGATAAATGGCACTTTCTCCCGCGCAGCGTCACAGCCAGCGCATTGCGATGGAACAAAAGCTGAAACGCAGTCAGGCACTGGAAACCACAGAAAGCATGCACCTGCTGATTAAGGCGCTGGAAACGGATGTGGAACATGCCCGTAACCTGCCGACAATCGCGGATCGCGTTGAGTTTAAGCGGGATGTGTTGCTGCCGCGCTGGACACCGACTGTGGAAGCGTATCTGGAAAGCGGGCAGGTGTATGCCAACCCGGTATTTGCCTGGTGTGTTATCTGGCTGTTTGACGTGGGCGATCTGGATAAGGCGCTGGACTGGGCTGACATTGCAATCAGCCAGCAGCAGGCAACCCCGGATCGGTTGCGCAGCAATTTTCCCACGTTTGTGGCCGATACGATGCTGGCCTGGGCGCAGGAAACATCCGGGCGCGGGGAAAGTGTTGAACCGTATTTTTCCCGCACATTTGAGCGTGTCGCCAGTACCTGGCGGCTGCATGAACAGGTTACGGCCAAGTGGTTCAAGTTTGCCGGGCTGGAGCTGCTGCGCGGCGAAGATGGCCAGACAACGGCCGCGAGTGTGGACGACATTGAAACGCTGGAGAAAGCCGATCAACTGCTGGCCACCGCAGAAAAATTCTATTTAAAAATCGGCGTCAGAACGGCACGGCAGACGATTGCCGCCCGTATCCGAAAACTGACGCAGGGGTAAAGACTACCGCAAGCCAGGCGGACGCGGTGGAGGGCAGAACACTCCGTGTGTCACTGTGCCGTGGAAACCGGTCGGTCCGCCTTTTTCGGGGGAATTATGTTTAGCGGAAAACCGCTGGATTATCAGGATGAGCCGCTGACGAATAACGGGTTCTGGCCGGATCTGAATCTGAAGGACTTTCAGGCGCAGCGGTCACTGCCAGCCGATATCGACGCGGACACCATCAGTCAGGCGCTGCTGGCCGCAGTCGCGGAGGTGAATGCCGAGCTGGAAAACGTGGAGGCCAGCTGGAAAGCAAAAGGCCACACGCTGGCGGCAGATGTTCCGGGCGTAAAAATGGGCGGGCTTAACAGTCTGTGTGCCCAGTACATGAAAGCGGTATTTGCCAGGGCAAAAGCGGATCTGCTGGGGGAGTTCGCCACTGTCGGGCGACGTGAAACCCATCCAGGGCAGGAGAGTATGGAAACCCGCGCCGGGCTACTGGCTGAGGCTTCAGTGGTTATCCGCCGCATGAAGGGGCTTAAACGGGCAACGGTGAAAAAAGTATGAGCCAGACACAGCTTGAGAGCCTGACCGCATTTTTTCAGCAAAACGTGCCGCCGCGCGCCATGCAGTCATTTGACAGTGTGCTGGATGAAATGAAGTTCATCCCCGCCGCGAAGGATTACGGGCTGGGACAGTACCGCCAGGCGGTGATTCGCTATGACGCGGTAATCAGCTGGCAGCGTTTCCCGTACCGCCTGTGTCCGCCGCAGTTGCTTATGTCGCTGCTGGCCGCGTGGCTGGATGAGGCTGACAGGGAATTACTGGATGAAGTCGGCCTGACTGAAGCTGAACCGGACTGGGATGTGTCAGTGGAGGATGAGGAAACCGCCACCATTGTGCTGACGGTACCAATGGCGGAAGAACTGGTGATCAGGGAGGACGAAAACGGGGCGATCCCGTGGCAGGGGAAACGCTGGTCGCTGGTTAACCCTGAAGTCTGGATAGCGATCACCGCCAATATTTATGGCGTGGATGAAACCGGTGCGCCGGTAGGCGGTAACGAATGATTGCCGGTGGCGAGCTGAATAAAAAACAGCTGGCAGAGTTGCGTAAATCACTGGCCAGCATGGAGCTGCCGCCAAAAAAGCGCCAGCGTCTTATCTGGAGGCTGGCCAAATACGGCGTGATTGCCGCCGCAAAACGGCATGTCCGTAATCAGGAAGCACCGGATGGCCAGAAATGGCCGGAGCGTAAAACGAAGCGCAAAGGGAAGATGCTGCGGAACCTGCCAAAACTGCTGCATATCCGTGAAATGCCAGAGATTCAGGCGGTACGGATTTATTTGCAGGGTGGTGGCTACCGGAACGGGGAAACGCCGGTACCGGCCGGGACAGTCGGATATGCGCAACAAAACGGGATGCGCGTCAGTGTCAGCCGTCGCAGCCAGCCACGGAAGGTGGAGGCCGGAAAAATGGCCACGCCAGCCCAGGCCAAAAAACTGCGGGCGCTGGGGTACCGAGTACGCACCGGTAAACGCTGGAAAAAGCCCACGCTGGGCGAGTTAACCCAAACGATGCCATACAGCCGGGCGGGGCTACTGATTCGAAAACTCAGCGGTAAGGCGGTGAAAACCAGCTGGACAGTGGATCTTCCTGCCCGTGTCTTTCTGGGCATGAGTGACGATGAATTTGATAACGCGCTGGCGCGTCAGCTTCAGGCCATCGGCTTTGGCTGGGATGTTAAGGCGCAGGATATTAAGGGGAAAACATGACCTGGCCAAACGTGACCGTGAACCAGGTAAACCAGCTGCTGGGTGAAACCAATGAAGTAGAACGCACGCTGCTGTTTATCGGTACGGGTACCAAAAATGTGGGGAAAACGCTGGCGGTGAATGCTCAGAGTGATTTTGATGCACTGCTGGGAGAAGGGGAAAGCCCGCTGAAAAACGATGTTCTGGCGGCACTGGCAAACGCCGGTCAGAACTGGTGGGCATTTATGCATGTGCTGCCCGCAGATGCTGAGGACGATGCCTGGGTAAAAGCGGTACTGGCCGCACAGGTGGTGTGTTCAGTGGAAGGGGTGGTGCTGTCCAGTGATGTGACGGCAAAAGCCCAGGTGAATCAGGCGGCGACGTTACGATCCACGCTAATTTCCAAATATGGGCGCTGGGTGTGGTTCATCCTGGCCGTGCAGGGAATGCAGGAGGAAGAAGCCCAGGCGGATTACCTGACCCGTGTGTCTGCCATTCAGGACGGTATTGCAGAGAAGGCGGTGCAACTGGTCCCGCGTTTGTGGGGAAATGAGCCGGGTGTGCTGGCTGGCCGTCTTTGCAGTCGTGCCGTGACTATCGCGGACAGTCCTGCCCGTGTGAAAACCGGGGCGCTGCTGAATCTGGGCAGTGATGAAATGCCGGTTGATGGTACCGGGGCGGTACTGGAGCTGGCCACGCTTCAGGCACTGGAAGCCCAGCGCTTTAGTGTGCCGATGTGGTACCCGGACTATGACGGTTTTTACTGGGCTGACGGGCGGACGCTGGATGTGGAAGGCGGCGATTACCAGTCGATTGAAACCCTGCGTGTTGCCGATAAAGCGGCGCGTCGTGTTCGTCTGCTGGCTATCAGCAAAATTGCGGATCGTTCACTGAACAGCACTCCTGGCAGCATTGCTGCACACCAGACGCTGTTTGCACGTCCACTGCGTGAAATGTCCACAGCGGCCAGTATCAATGGCGTGTCATTTCCGGGGGAAGTAAAGCCGCCGCAGGACGGTGACGTGACCATTGTCTGGAAGAACAAAAAGACGGTGGATATTTATCTGGTGGTACGCACCTGGGAAGTTCCGCTGCAAATCACCATCAGTCTGTTACTGGATGCCAGTCTGGAGGGCGCTGCATGAGTAAACGTATTTCGGGTATGTCGTTTGATACCTATCTTGACGGCGATCTGATCCACATCGAGAAAATCACACTCGATATCACGGATAACAGCGCCGCTGCCCAGACCCGTGGTGTGCCGGATGGCCATGTTGATGGTGATGTGGCCGCAGAGGGAGAAATTGAAGTCAGTTCCAAAGTGCTGGGCGTACTGACGGCCAAAGCCCGCGCCGCAGGTTCGTGGCGTGGTATTCCGCCGCTGGATTTTCTTTTCTATGCCAAAGCGGGCAGCGAAGAAATGAAAGTGGAATCGTTCGGCAACAAACTCCAGCTAAGTAATCTGCTGGATATCGATCCAAAGGGCGGCGGTGTGGCGACACACAAAATCAAATATTTTGTGACCAGTCCCAAGTTCGTGAACATCAACGGTGTGCCGTATCTGGAAGCGGAAGCCACGGAAAACCTGATCGGATAAGGAAGCCGGAATGCAGGAACATGAAAAGAGCCTTTATTCACTGCTGATTATGGGGGCGCTCATTGCTGTTGCGAAGGTGCTGGCCAGTGATGATCCCATTACACCGCGCCTGTTTATCAGCCGTGTGATCCTGGGCAGTTTTGTTTCAGTCATCGCTGGCGCGGTGCTGATTCAAATCCCGGAGGCCAGCCCGCTGGCAATTCAGGGACTGGGGGCAGCGCTGGGTATTGCAGGTTATCAGGCTGTTGAAATGTGGCTGCGCAGACGTGCAGCGGGAAAGAAGAACGGGAGCGTGACAAATGACCCTGAGTGAAAAGCAGCAGCTGTTTACCGTCATGGTGGCCAACCTGATCCACTGGGCAGAAGAACGCGGCTACCGGATGACGTTTGGTGAAGCGTACCGCACCCCGGAACAGGCGGCGCTGAACGCGAAGAAGGGCAGCGGCATTTCGAACAGTCTGCACACCCAGCGTCTGGCCGTGGATTTTAATCTGTTTGTAAATGGCCAGTACCAGACCCGTACAGAGGACTATCTGCCGTTGGGTGAATACTGGGAATCACTGGGCGGAAGCTGGGGCGGGCGCTTCAAATCCAGACCGGATGGTAATCATTTCAGCCTGGAACATAACGGGGTGCGCTGATGAGTCACGCGCAGTGGCTGGTTGTGGTGGCGCTGGCGTTTGTCTGGGGCTGGCTGACAGCTGACTGGCGGCGCGACAGTCTGGAGCTGGCAATCAACACGGCGGCGCAGGTGGCAGGTAATGAATCGCGAAAGGTTATGCAGGGCATTGCCAGTGATTCCGCCAGGTCGCTGGAAGATAAACTGGAGGCGCTAAGAAATGCGCAACCGCGAGAGATCCGCACGGAAGTGCTTAAGCCGGTTTTTACTAACAGGTGCCTGTCTGATGAGTTTGTCAGCATGTACAACAGCGCCGTCGCCGGTACCGAACGTGCGTTATCAGGAAAACCTGAAAACACGATGCGCCACGCAGCTGCCGCGCCTGAACGGGGCAACAGGTAAAGATGCAGCGGAACTGCTGACTGTTTACCTTGAAATATATGGTCAGTGTGCGGCGCGTCATAATCAGTTAGTTGATGAAATTAATTTAAGAGAGCGTGTTATTTATGGAAAAAATTAAACTGTGTGTTTGTGGTGCGGATATTGTTTTTGAACCTAATCAGACTGCCTACAATAAACTGATTAATGAAATGGCGATGGATAATAAAGTTGCACCTGCAAATAATTATCTGATGCGTATTGTTACCCCGGAAACTAAAGAAGCACTGATTGACGTATTAAAACGTCCGGGTGCAGCGTTGCAACTGGTCAGTAAGGTTAATGATATTTACGCGCCGGAACTGGAGATTGAAGTAAAAAACTGACAAAGCGAGTCCATGATATTGAACGAAATGGACTCGAACAGTATTTAATTCTCCGTCGTCATTATTTACCACATGGTCAGGATTCTGTTGACGATATTGCTGCCGCTATATGGCTGGATAACCGTCACTGGGAATATACGGGAATAGCCGTGGCTAATGGTGTGGCTAAAGCATTTAAAGGCACTGAATGAAACAGTTAGATTTTACATTAAGCCTTATTGATAAATTGTCCCGCCCGTTAAAACAGGCGCAGGGCAACGTAACGGGCTTTGCTGAAAAATCAAAAGAAGCCTTTATGCAAATTGGCGGCGGTGTTCTGGCGCTGGCGGGTACAGGGATGGCCATTAAAGGTGCGCTGATGCCCGCCATTGAAATGTATGACGCGCTGAATGATGCGGCCGCAAAAGGGATCGATGATTCTGCGCTTAAGGCCGTTCAGCGTGATGCGCTGCGCTTCAGTACGACATACGGCGCCAGCGCAGTGGAGTTTGTACAGTCCACGGAAAGTATAAACGCCTCTATTGCCGGGCTGACCGGGAATGAGCTGCCGAAAGTGACGAAAGTCGCTAATACCCTGGCGTTTGCGCTTAAATCCACCGCTGCGGAAACCGCTGAGTTTATGGGGCAGATGTTCGGTAACTTTTCCGCCGATGCCAACCGGCTGGGCAAAGTTGAGTTTGCTGAACAACTGGCCGGAAAAATGGTGTATATGCGCAAAACCTTTGGCACGGAAATGGCCGCTATCAAGGATTTGATGGAAGGGGCGCGCGGCGTGGGTACTAACTACGGCGTGGGGCTGGATGAACAGCTGGCCGTGCTGGGACAGCTTCAGCGGACACTGGGCACGGAAGCCAGCAGCGCTTATGAAGGCTTTATGACCGGAGCCATTGAGGGCGGTAAAAAGCTGGGGATGTCCTTTACGGATTCCACCGGCAAAATGCTGTCCATGCCTGAAATGCTGATCAAGTTACAGGGCAAGTATGGCAAAAGCCTGGAAGGGAATCTGAAAGCCCAGGCTGAACTGGATGCGGCATTTGGTGACAGTTCGGCTGTGGTGAAACACCTTTATGGCAATGTGGCGCTGCTTCAGCGCAATATCACAGAGCTGGGCGGTGCTGATGGTCTGAAGCGTACCCAGGAAATGGCGCAGAAAATGGTGAAGCCGTGGGATCGCTTTGTCGCAATCCTGAAGGCTATCCAGACCGTAATCGGCCTGACGTTGATCCCGGTGCTCTATCCGGTTCTGAACCGCCTGGCTGATATGGGACAGACCTTTGCCCGCTGGATGCAGTTGTTTCCCAACATTGCGCGTGTTGTCGGGTATGCGGCAATGGCCCTACTCAGCTTTGCGGCTGTGGGCGCAGTCGCCAACATCGTGATGGGTGTCTCCAGATTCATCATGATAGGGTTGCGCGGGATCTGGGTAGCGCTGACGGCCGTCACGAAGGTCTACACCGCTGCTGTCTGGCTGGGGAACATTGCTGTGATTGCCTGGAACGCCACGCTGAAATTTCTGCGCGGTACGTTGCTGGCGGTTCGTATGGCGGCAATGATGGCCGGGATAGGTATCAATCTGATGAGCTGGCCGATCCTGCTTGTGATTGGTGCCGTTGCCTTACTTGCTGCCGGTTGCTGGCTGCTGATTAAACACTGGGACACGGTAAAAAACGCGGTCATGGATACCGCTGCATTTCAGGCATGCGCCAGGGTAGTGGCATGGCTTGCCGGGGTGTTTGCTTCAGCCTGGCAGTTTATCAGCGAAGGCTGGAACAGTTTTATTTCCATGCTGACAGGGTTTTCTCCTTCTCAGGCATTAAGCGGGCTGGCCACGGGCATTGTGTCATTGTTTGATAATGTCTGGCTGTCGGTTAAAAACGGCTTTCTGAAATCATGGAACTGGATTGTAAGTAAATTAAATAATATTCCGGGTGTTGATATTGAACTGGCGGGCGCTGCTTCAGCGGGTATCGCTAAAAATGAAACAGCGGTGTATCCGGTACCAGAGTTAAAACAATCCGCAAAAGCTGAAGGCGCACTTCCTGCGGTGACGCAAAATAGTTTCACCCCAGACAGGCTTTTAACCGGAGGTGAATTAAAAGGCATTGAGAAGGGCGGAATTACCAAGACGATTAACAGTAATGCTAAGTCCGTGACCGACAATAGCCGGAAAATTGACACGGTAAATATTTATCCGAAAGAAATGATTACACCCGGTCAGTTAATGGAATTTCAGGAGCTGGGCGCATGAGTGAGAGCCTTTATATTGATTTGCTTATTCAGGGCGGTGATTTTGTTCTGAATACCGGATATGAACCTGAACTGTGTAATAACCGTAAAAGTATCGGGCAGGACATTATTCATTCCATTATTGAAAGCGGGCTGGCAACGGAACTGATTGCCGAACGCAGCCCAACAATGCGGGTGGATATTTTTACCCGTATGGAATTACTGATTGAAGATGATGAACGGATTATTCCGGGAACAGTGGAAATTAGTGAGGAAAGCCAGAAACGATTATGGATAACGGCCAGCACCTATGATTTTGGCGGCATTTCTGCGCAGGTGGATTTATGACAGAAAAACCGCAGGTTGATTTTGAGGAAGTGGTGAAGGCCAGCGGGATGCCGGTGACAGAAACTGAAGTGCGTGATCGCTTTAATGCGATTGCGGCTGAGGAGGGCATTATCACCAACACATCCCGTATGTCACCGTTCTGGCGCTTAATCACAGCCATTGTGACTGCACCGGTGATGTGGCTGAAAGATGTTCTGGTGTTCACGGTGCTGGCCAATATGTTTGTGGCTACGGCCAGCGGGAGCATGTTGCGTCTGCTGGCCTGGGCGGTGAACGTGACGGCGAAACCCGCCAGCGCTGCACAGGGTGTGATCCGCTTCTTTAAAGAGGATACCAAAGCCGTTGTGACGGTTAAGGCCGGGACGGTTATCCAGACTGAACGCATTAACGGCAGGGTGTACGAACTGGCGACCACAGCCGATGTGGTGATCCCTTCCGGCACGGCCAGCGCCTTGCTGCCAGTGAAAGCCACCGGAGCCGGGGGAGCCTATAACCTTGCGCCAGGTTATTACCGCATTCTACCTGTGGCCGTTGACGGCATCAGCCATGTGGCCAGTGAGGAAAACTGGCTGACGGTGCCGGGTGCCGATGAAGAAAGTGATGATGAACTGCGCGAACGCTGCCGCAACCAGTTCAACCTGGTGGGCAATTACCACACGGATGCGGTTTACCGTTCAATGATTGCCGGTGTTGCCGGGCTGAGTATTGACCGGATTTTCTTTGAACATGAAGCACCGAGGGGACCGGGTACCGCAAACGCCTATTTATTGCTGGACAGCGGGGTGGCTTCCGCGCCGTTTGTGAATGCGGTGAATGATTACATCAACACGCAGGGACACCACGGCCACGGCGACGATATGCAGTGTTATGCCATGCCGGAAACCCGTCACGATCTGGCCGTTACTGTGTATGTCAGAAATCTGGCCAACCTGACAGACGATGAACGGAACAGCCTGAAGGCCGGGATTGAAAACATGATCCGCTGTGCTTTTCGTGAAAACGCTGATTTTGACGTCAGAAAGACGTGGCCATATTCGCGGTTCTCGTTTTCTCAGCTGGGACGGGAGATCCACAAAACCTTTGCGCTGGCGGATTCGTTGTCCTTTTCACTGGGTGATATTACCAGTGAGCTGAATGTGCCGCGCCTGAAGTCACTGGTAGTGAGTCTTGAGAATGAATGAGTTCATGAAAAAGCTGGCCGGGATGGTGCTGCCTTCCTGGATGAATCAGGGGGAGCCGAACAAGCTGCTGAAAACAGCCCGGCGATTCTGGGCGGAGGTTTACGGCTGGATAACCTGGCCACTGAACCAGTTTGATCCGCTGACCTGCGCACCGGCATTACTGAACCTGCTGGCGTATGACCGGGACATAACCCGCTTTGATGGTGAGCCATTGAGTCTGTTCCGCAAACGGGTGGCGTTTGCCTTCGTGAATGCGCGTGATGCCGGTTCCGTTGAGGGATTTATCAACATCTTTGAACGGCTGGGCATTGGATATGTGGAGCTGCTGGAGCGTCAGCCGGGTATTGACTGGGATGTGATCCTGGTACGTGTGACAGACAGCCAGATAGCGGACAACACGCAGCTGCTTATCCAGATAATCCGACAGTACGGGCGAACATGTCGCCGCTATCAGTTTGAGGTGATCACATCGGAAAAAATGGCTATCAGAGCCGGATGGGATCAGGGGGAATACGTGGTTTACCCGGCTTCGTTAGCAGGGACGGAAACCCACAGCGCGACATTCAGCGCAGGTTTGTAAGGAGTTTTTTATGTCACAGACAGCTATCACGCTGGCATTTGAGCACTGGAAAGCGCAGCAGGGTGCAACCGGCGAGCCGGTGTTACTGGATGAATTTGTGTTTGCGAATGTGCCTGGACTGAACCCGGATACACCCGTTGACCGGAATGAAGCACTGCCACCTGTGGAGCAGATTGTGCACCGGCAGCCTGTTACCCGCACTGGCGTGGTGAACGAAAATGGCGTGGTGTATTCCGCCGTTCTAGGCGCTGATGTGGGCGATTTCAGTTTCAACTGGATCGGTCTGCTGAATAAGGTCAGCGGCACCCTGGCCATGATTGTTCATGCGCCCTTACAGCAAAAGCTGAAAACAGCGGAAGGGCAGCAGGGGAATGTGCTTACCCGTTCGTTTCTGATGGAGTACAACGGCGCACAGACTGAAACCGGGATTAATACACCGGCTGAGACCTGGCAGATTGATTTCACGGCGCGTATGGCCGGAATGGATGAACGTCAGCGCCTGGAAAATGTGGATATTTACGGCGCTGCGGCATTCTTTGGCGATGGCTGGCTGGTCGGTAAAACGGGCAATCAGTTCTTTGTTACCAAAGGCACCGGGTACGTGGCGGGACTGCGTACGTCACTGGCTGACAATCAGAATATCACTGTGACGGTAAAGCCAGTCAAAGTCTGGCTGGATGTGTGCTGGACGGGATCGCTGACCAGTGTCTGGAATGTTCAGAGCAAAATCACGGTGGCGGAAAACCTGGCTGATTACGTGCAGAACGGTGTGCAGCATTACGTGTTTGCTGTGGCCAGTATTGATGTAAATAGCAATATCACTGATTTACGGCCAAAAGGAACGCTGAACGAACAACAGGCCAGCGATGCGCTGAAAAAGCATGAGCAGTCCCGAAATCACCCGGATGCCTCAACCAGCGAAAAAGGGTTTGTGCAGCTAAGCAGTGCCACAGACAGCGTATCTGAGATGCTTGCCGCGACCCCGAAAGCGGTAAAGGCAGCATATGACCTTGCCAGTGGTAAATATACGGCTCAGGACGCGAGCACAGCGAAAAAAGGACTAGTGCAACTCAGCAGTGCCACCGACAGTGTATCTGAGATACTTGCCGCCACCCCAAAGGCAGTAAAAGCCGCGAATGATAATGCTAATGGCCGTGTGCCGTTCGGACGCAAAGTTAACGGACATGCTTTGTCTGCTGACATTAATTTATCAGCAGATGATGTTAAGGCATTACCGATTACAGGTGGTAACGTGACCGGACCCGTTGCAGTGCTTAATGGAAACGGAAAGAGGTTACGACTTGAAAATGCAGGAAATCCTGCGGAGAGCTTCTATGTGGTACTTACCGGCACAGATGAAAGGCCATGCCTGATAGAGTTCAAAGACGATACTTCATATCATTTTTTCAGTCAGCGTAATCCAGATGGTACGATTACCTTTCAGGCCGCAGGTAAAATGATACCTCGGGATTATTCTAACTTCGATGCGAAATATCAGTCGAAGGGGAATTATGCTGTTAAAGGGGATTCATACACTAAATCAGAGACAAATGAAAAGTTTGAAAACGCAAAGATAAGTGGAGTTGGTCCTTTTTCTTTTCTTGATAAAACTTCAGGTCTGATATTAAAGGCCGCTGGAGTTACATTTGCCACCGATGGTGACAGGGTGACATTCCCCGAAGCATTTCCGAATATTTGTCGTGCGGTAGTGTTGACACTGAACGGAACCGCAGGTGAGACGAACAGAAATATAGTAGCAACAAATGTGAGTCGCACAGGGTTTAGCATCGCTCGTGGTAATAATGAAGCTGGTGTGTTCTGGATGGCAATAGGTATTTGAGGTGAATGTGAAAGAACGTTATTTTTACAGCCCAGGCGAAAGAGGTTTTTTCCCTTATTCTATGAAGGAAATATATGAAAAAAGCCATACTGGTTGGCCATCTGATGCAAAAGAGATAACGGAAGAATTATACAGTTCTCTTTTAGCTGGGCAGGAGGCCGGGCAGGAAATTATCACCGGGGATAACGGACTACCAGAGCTTAGCAAATCCGGACCTGATTTTATTAGGGAAGCCGAGTTTAAAAAATCCCGGTTAATGCAAATTGCTACCGATGCGATCGCCCCATTACAGGACGCAGTTGATCTGGGTATTGCAACAGAAGCGGAAGCGGCACTTTTACTGGCGTGGAAAAAATACCGCGTTCTGCTTAATCGTATTAATCCAGAAGATGCGCCAGATATTAACTGGCCGGAGGTGCCTGATGTGGCGTGAAGCACATCTGGCGTTTACTGACTCACTGGCTGCGCTGAATTGTTCGGTTGTTCCGGCGCATCCGTGGATTAATGGTCTGGGGCAGCAGACGGATAACGGGGCATATCTCAGCCCGGTGAATGCCGTCCGCTATCTTGCTGAAAGGCTGGCCGGAACGGGCGGGAATGCCGATGTGATGATCATGATGGTGACAGGCCAGACGCATGAGAATTTTATGACCCGTCTCAACGGTCTGGTCGATGTTTTCCCGGCACCAGCATTCATGCAGGTCAAGCGCCTGGCACAATCCGCTGCGGCGCTGGCCATCGAAAAAATGCAGATCCCCGCTAAAGCCGGGGCGGGGTTGCCGGTGGCCATTCCGCTGTCTGTCCCAACCAGCAGGGCGGCATTGTCTGCGGCAGCTGTCAGCCAGGCACAAAAAGCGGCCAGCGCAGGGTTCAGCCTGGACGGGCTAAAGCAGCAACTGGGCGAGTTCGCGCAGCTGCGTGACAGCCTGATCAGTGATGTGGCCAGCGGGCTGAATGATTTGCAGGGCAAAAGTGCCAGGGCGTGGGTGTTTACCAGCATCGGTGATACGGCCACCACGCTGCTGGAACTGGTCAAGGATATCCCGCAACCGTCAGCCGTCTACACAGCGGCGGTGATGCTGGTCGGTGACAATCTGGATGGAATAAAGGGAATGATTCATGACTTCGATCCCAACGCTGGCGCTTAATGGCGAGGCTATCCAGCTGAAAAACATGCGCGTGACCGTCTCGCAGCAGTTTCAGGATAAAGACCAGTCTGGCCAGACAAGCGCCACAACCAAATCAGAACAGGGGGCAAAAGGGAAAGAGCTGCGTATCAGTGGTGAAATTCCTTTTAAAAGTCCGGAGATCCTGAAGCGTATTTTTGAACTGGCCAGCGCCACGGATGCCGGAGGCAACCGCCAGAAATACCGCGTGGCGCATGAAGTGGCCAGAGCCGTGAATTTTCGCGAGGCGACATTCAGCGGGACACTTGATGCTCCGCAGCAGGACGGGAAAATGGCCTGGCTGGTCACGTTTACGCTGGCAGAACATATCAGCGTGCAGGAAAAGCGGGAAGCCAGGGCAACAGGCAAAACGTCTGCCAAAAAACAGACAGCCGGTAATGCGGGACAATCTGGCGGCCAGAGTGCCGACGAAGATGAAGAAAAACTGACGTGGTTTGAAAAACGGGTGCTGAAACCCGTCAATGATGCTTTGGGTTAATGATGAAACCAGTTAAACGCCTGTACCTTTCAACGGATGAAGTTCACCTGGCTGATGCCAGCCTGGTGCTGGAGCTGAACAGCTGCGGCCGGGGATTTATCACAGCACAGACAGCCACGGATTACACCGGGAAACTGGTGCGTCTGGATGTTGGGTATTCCGATCTGCTGTTGCGCTGGTTTACTGGTTATGTGGAACGCTCACAACCCGCCGAAAACGGTTTTCAGCGTCTGTTTGTGCGCGAACTGGTCGGCGTATTTGAAAGGATGTGGCCATGTTCATTTCAGCACCCCACTTTGCGCAAGGTAGCCAGCTGGCTGGAGGAAAACAGCGGAATTGCTGTCAGTGTGTCGGATGCCTCTTACAGCGATAAACCGATCCCCCATTTTACCCATAACGGCACGGGCTATCAGTTGCTGAATAATCTGGGCAGGGCGTTCAGTATCCCGGATTACATCTGGTACCAGTTACCGGATGGTTCCCTGTATGTGGGCGGTGCGGAAAAAGCGATGTTTGCCGGTCGCCCGGTAGATATTCCGGCTGAGTTCAGCCAGGGGGCTGCTGGCGGTAATTCCATTACACTGCCGGTGATCCAGAGCTTGCGGCCGGGTGTGGAGCTGAACGGGGAGCGCGTGACCAAAGTTCATCTTACCAATGACACCATGGTCATCACCTGGACACCCAGAAACCGCGCGACAGGTCAGCCATTACAGAAAACACCGGCACAGCGCCAGATTGAAAGCCATTACCCGGAGCTGGCTTCCGGGCTGCACCTGCCAAAACTGGCCAGAGTGGTGGCACCCAGTGAAACTGTGAAAAGCGGTAATTTTGCCGATCCGTTCCGGCCGCGCTATGCCGTTGATGTGCAGCTGCTTGATGCAGACGGCAACCCGGATAACCAGACACCGGTGTATTCTGCGGTGCCGCTGCCGGTACCTATGGCCGGGAATGACTCCGGCATGTTCCAGTTCCCGCCAGAAGGGACGCTGGTTGAAGTTGCGTTTACCGGAGGTCGCCCGGATAAACCGTTTATCAGGCAGACATTGCCGGATGGTACCAGTCTGCCGGATATTAAACCCGGCGAGCAGCTGCAACAGCAGCGGGCGGAAGTGTCGCAGCGTGTCACCCAGGCTGGCGACTGGGTGAGGCAGACCGATCAGACCATCAGCGAAACATCGATGGCGCGGACGGTCAAGGCTGATACGGAACAGCGTGATCTGGTCAGCCGTGAAACGACAGTTAAAGCCACTGACAAAACCACTGTACTGGGTACTGCCACCCTGATGGCCGGAGCCATTCAGCAGGTCAGTGCCGGTGATTTTAGCCAGGCCGTGAAGGGCAACCGGCTGGCCAGCATTGAGGGGAATGACGAAGCCGATATAACCGGCAAACAATCCACGAAAGTGGCCGGTGCAGTGGATGTTGATGTGGGGGGAACCCTGACAGAAAAGATTGCCGCATTGCGTAAATCGGTGGCGGCGGGCGGCCAGCAGATTATGGGGCCAACCGTCCATATTGGCAGTGAGAGCGTCAACACCCTGACCATGATGCTGGACACCATTGATTTACTGGCAGAGCTGGCGCAGCAGTGTGCGAGCCATTCACACCCCAGCGTAGGTACGCCAACTAATGCCGGCGCATTCACACAGACGGCAGAGAAGGCAGGACAGACCCGGAGTAAGTACCAGAAAATAATCGCCTGATCATCCCATCAGCCCGTGCATAATGCGGGCTTTGTCGTTTGCTCAGTTCCTTGTTAGGATTGTTGCGATAGGATTATTGCTGACTCAAAGGATAGGAAAAGGGATATGAAAAATTTCATTATGTTAGCTGTAGGCGCAGCAGTTTCATTCAATGTGTTAGCCGCTGAAGTTTTTACTGTGCCAACGGATACGAAGGCTAGCTATACGGTCTTAGAGAAGACGCGTACCGGTGATATGGCTACGATAACAACCAAGAGAGAGGGACCATCTGGAGTGTCATATTCTAAGCGCTTGTACGACTGTACGGCCTCGACAGTCAAGTATCTTGGAAGCGGTGACACTATCGAGCAAATGAATGGCTCAGCACCAGATCCAAATATGGCACCTATAATTGACCGTTCAATTGCATACTATGTTGGTCAGAAAGCCTGCCGATAACCATAGCTTCATATCAGTTGATATAAATTGAGTATTCCGCTAACCCGCACAATGCGGGTTTTTTTGTGCCAGTTAACAGGCGGCACAGAACGCACACTGTACGCATTGCAATGCTCGGATACCACACGAGACACCTCAATAGGATCAAATGCACAGCGAAGCACTGACGGCTCTACATGCTGACAAAAGAAATACTTCACAGACAAAAACGGCACTACACCGCACCCGCCTGCGGTTTCTTGATCTAGAAAATTTTTCAGTTTTCTTTTTCTACAAACCAGACTGCTAGGTAGCGCCATTGCTGGCGACTTGTTGGAAAACTCAAACTGAAAAGATTGAAAAAAATTTCAGTGTTTTTCAGTGAAAAGGATCTTTGGAGGATCTGCTATAATTCATAACCAGCAGATAAATAAGATAAAAATTTATTTTATGTGACTTGTGTAAGAGTAAGCAAAGACTTAATTCAGGTATCTGCAAATTTGGAAGTGCCAGACGTGGTGTGGCTTTGCGATAAAATTACTCACGTTGCTGGACTGAAAAATATTGCACGGGTTACTCTCTGAATACATACAGTATTGTGAGAGGTAAATCGTGAAAGGTTTTATTTTTGGCGATGCTGTATTCAGGGTTTTGACCATTTGACATGTACTTCAGCCAGCAGGGACTACTTGAAGCCTAAAGCTTTTGAGTCAATGAATGAGCCGAGGGTGCTGTGTTTCGGCTCACGGTATACATGCTTAATCTAATTCGACGAATTTGTAACTGTTGAATGCCATACTTAATTCAACAGTTTTGCAGCGACTTCCTGCTTCTTTATTCATCTCTAATACGGCCTTCTTAATGGCTCGCTTATTTGCATCACTCATTCGCACCCCCATATAAACTTTTGTAATTTGACGCCGCGAAAAATTGTGAATACCCTCTTCCAAAGAAAATGCCCTCACCTCCTTTTCGTAGCTCCATTGTGAGCTTTTTGAATATGCAATATTAATCCCCTCTATAACTCCATCTTTATCATAGAGAGGGGGACGGTCATCGGTATAATCTACATAAAATGGAAGAACAAACATCATGTTAGGTGTTTCTTGTGCAATTGCTTTTGCAATCATGTCAGAGGATTGGAATTCTATTACACAGCCTTCATGTTCATCCGCGTAGTGTGCCCACATTGGAACTGATAAGGGGTCTTCGCTAAAGCAGGTTATTGCTAGGTTTTTCGAAACCATTCGATGAATAACCCCATCTTTTCCTGTTCGTCTCATGTTCCTGAGATTTTTATCAATGAGTTTCTTGGGCGCTTTATGTTCTAATCTGAACTGCGTATTTAGCCTTTTATAGACCTTATCCCATCCTTTTTCTGGCAGAGAGGGATAGCAGTCGAAAGGGTCGTTGAAATCTATGGGTCTAGTGAACATTAGAGTACCCAGTGAGATAACCTTCATGCCATCTTCAAACTTAAGATACTTGTAAAATTTTTTGCAAGGTCGGTCTCTGAAAGTAGTACGTTTTGCGTCCATAAGATTTTCCTTTGTTATTCCAACTCTCGCTGATTTTTGTAACGAAAGTCCCATTAACAGCAGGCATAGGTTGACCGTAGCCGTGAGCGTGGCAGAAATCCCTCGCGACACTTTTGCGACACCCATCAAGCAGATGCAAAAAAGCCACTTGCTAGAAGTGGCTTAATTATATGATTCTAAAGCTAAAATTTGGTGGCCCCTGCTGGACTTGAACCAGCGACCAAGCGATTATGAGTCGCCTGCTCTAACCACTGAGCTAAGGGGCCGTGGCGGTGGATTATAAAGTAACTCCGCGTTGCAATCCAGACATAAGCGTACGGATGCTGTTTTTATAAACAATGTATTTTCAGTCCGTTATACTTGTTCCTCTGATGTATTGATGGGAGTAATTATGGTTAAGGACATACTGGCACCGGGGCTGCGGGTGGTGTTTTGCGGCATCAATCCGGGGTTGTCTTCCGCAGGTACAGGATTCCCCTTTGCACATCCCGCTAATCGCTTCTGGAAGGTCATCCATCAGGCGGGATTCACCGATCGCCAGCTCAAACCCGAAGAGGCACAACACCTGCTGGACTTCCGTTGCGGGGTGACTAAATTTGTCGACAGACCGACGGTGCAAGCCAATGAAGTGAAGCTACAGGAGATGCGCAACGGCGGTCGTAAGCTCATTGATAAAATAGAGGAGTATCAGCCTGCCGCACTCGCAATCCTTGGGAAGCAGGCATTTGAGCAGGGCCTCAGCCAGCGTGGGGCGCAGTGGGGAAAACAAACGCTGACTATTGGCGCGACGCAAATATGGGTTTTGCCGAATCCCAGCGGGTTAAGCCGGATTACGCTGGATAAACTGGTGGAGGCGTATCGGGAAGTGAATGACGCCCTGGCCAGGCGGGGACTATAAAGAAAAACGCCACCTTGCGGTGGCGTTTATGCTTATGCGGCGAGATTAATCGTCGAGGAAGCTACGCAGCACTTCAGAGCGGCTCGGGTGGCGCAGTTTACGCAGCGCTTTCGCTTCGATCTGACGGATACGTTCGCGGGTAACGTCGAACTGTTTACCGACTTCTTCCAGCGTGTGGTCGGTATTCATATCGATACCGAAACGCATACGCAGAACTTTCGCTTCACGGGCGGTCAGGCCAGCCAGAACGTCGTGCGTTGCGGCACGCAGGCTCTCGGTGGTAGCAGAATCCAGCGGCAGCTCGAGGGTGGTATCCTCGATGAAATCACCCAGATGCGAATCTTCATCGTCGCCGATCGGCGTTTCCATGGAGATAGGCTCTTTAGCGATCTTCAGCACTTTACGGATCTTGTCTTCCGGCATCAGCATGCGTTCAGCCAGCTCTTCCGGCGTCGGCTCGCGGCCCATCTCTTGCAGCATCTGACGGGAGATACGGTTGAGCTTGTTGATGGTCTCAATCATATGTACCGGGATACGGATGGTACGTGCCTGATCCGCGATCGAGCGGGTGATCGCCTGACGGATCCACCAGGTTGCATAGGTAGAGAACTTGTAACCACGACGGTATTCAAACTTATCAACCGCTTTCATCAGACCGATGTTACCTTCCTGAATCAAATCCAGGAACTGCAGACCACGGTTGGTGTATTTCTTGGCGATAGAGATAACCAGACGTAAGTTCGCTTCAACCATCTCTTTTTTCGCACGGCGGGCTTTCGCTTCACCGATGGACATGCGACGGTTGATGTCTTTAACCTGCTCGATGGTCAGGCCGGTTTCTTCTTCAATCTGCTGCAGTTTCTGCAGTCCGCGGTGAACATCATCTGCCACGTCGTGCAGTTTTTCAGACCACGGTTTGTTCATCGCGATTGCCGCGTTGAACCAGGTTTCGCTGGTTTCGTTGCCAGTGAACAGGGTGATGAAGTTTTTCTTCGGCATTTTGCACTGCTCAACGCAGAGCTTCATGATCAGACGTTCCTGAGTACGCACGCGGTCCATCATGACGCGCATGCTGTTTACCAGGTAGTCGAACTGCTTCGGCACCAGGCGGAACTGTTTGAACACTTCAGACAGCTTCTGAATTTCTTCCTGCGCGGCAGCATGGCTGCGGCCTTTCGCTTTGATGGTGTCGCGAGTGATTTCGTACTGAGTACGCAGTTCACCGAATTTTTCACGCGCTAATTCAGGGTCGATGCTGTTGTCGTCATCGCTGCTGTCGTCGTCATCTTCTTCATCTTCGTCTGCATCGTCATCCATCTCTTCCTGAGAGAGCTCAGAACCGACGTGTGTCGCCGTTGGCGCCATGTCTTCTTCCGCGTTCGGATCGACAAAGCCGGTGATCAGATCGGAAAGACGCGCTTCTTCAGCTTCTACACGATCGTATTGCTCAAGCAGGTAGGTGATGGCTTCCGGGTATTCGGCAACGGAGCATTGAACCTGGTTAATCCCGTCTTCGATGCGTTTAGCGATGTCGATTTCGCCTTCACGGGTTAACAGTTCAACGGTACCCATTTCACGCATGTACATGCGGACCGGGTCAGTTGTACGACCGATTTCGGACTCAACGCTGGACAGAACCTGGGCAGCCGCTTCTTCCGCGTCTTCATCGGTGCTGTTGGAGGTTTCAGCAAGCAGCAGATCATCGGCATCAGGTGCTTCTTCCATCACCTGAATACCCATGTCATTGATCATTTGGATGATGTCTTCGATTTGATCTGAATCGACGATATCTTCCGGCAGATGGTCATTGACCTCGGCATAGGTCAGATAGCCTTGCTCCTTACCACGTTGGACAAGTAGCTTCAGCTGTGACTGCGGGTTTTGCTCCATAAGACGGTATCCACACTTAATTCGTTTGATTGGTGTTGGGCGGTAAAACCGCCAACGGCAAAACGAGGGCATACTTATATTTTGCCGCTGCCTCTCCGTGCGGCTGTCGGGGGCTTCCCGAGCGATATTCGGCAGTTAAGCCGTTAAATACTTTTGTCTTTCTGTTATTTCTTGGCCAGTTCCTGGTTCAGCGTCCAGAGTTCCCGGCGTTCTTCGCTGCTTAAACCGTGTGTGCGCTCACGAGCTATCAACTCTTCCTGGCGCAGCTCAAGCATCGAATCAAACATATGGTTGAGTGAGTCGGTGAAGGTTTTTTCTGCGATATCTTTATCTGCTATATCGTCCCACATCGACAGTTTTTCAAGGGTCGCAGCATCATTTGTGCCACGATAGTGTTCTAAAAGTTGTCCGGTGGTCAGACCTGGCTGAGCCAGACAAGTGTTGACCAGTTCTCTGAATAAGCCAAGTCCAGGCAGCTTATTGCTATCCAGTGCGCCTAACGGCGGAACCAGCGGGGCGAGACCCGGGTTCTGTACCAGCAACCCTATAAGTATACGCATGGTCGTACGTTTTAGCTGTGGAACAGGGCGGGAAGCCCCATTTTCTGCCAGTTTTGGCATTAAACGTTCAAGCTGACTGTCATCCAGAATGCCGAGCTTGTTTCCCAACTCCTGTCGCAGATAAATGCGTAACGTTTCGCCTGGTACCTGAGTAATCAGCGGTAATGCCAGCGTGCTGAGCTGTGCGCGTCCGTCTGGAGTACTCAAATCCACCTGCGGCATCAGGCTGTTAAATAAAAACGCGGAGAGTGGCAGCGCCTGCTCCATCCGGGCTTCAAAGGCCTCTTTCCCTTCTTTACGCACCAGCGTATCGGGGTCTTCGCCGTCAGGTAAAAACATAAAGCGTAGCTGGCGTCCGTCTGTCATATAGGGCAGTGCGGTTTCCAGCGCGCGCCATGCTGCGTCGCGTCCGGCACGGTCACCGTCGTAACAGCAAATTACGTTGTTCGTCGCGCGGAACAACAACTGGATGTGATCGGCGGTGGTTGACGTCCCAAGGGATGCCACAGCGTAGTTAATGCCGTATTGCGCCAGCGCCACCACATCCATATAGCCTTCTACCACTAACAGGCGCTGCGGATCGGCGTTATCCTGCTGGGCTTCATAAAGGCCATACAGCTGGCGACCTTTATGGAAAATATCGGTTTCCGGGGAGTTGAGATACTTCGGCAGGGCATCGCCCAGCACGCGTCCACCAAAACCAATGACTCGACCACGTTTGTCGCGGATGGGGAACATCACCCGTTCGCGGAAGCGATCGTAACTGCGTCCCTGATCGTTGGTGACCAACATTCCCGCATCGACCAGCGATTTACGATTCTCAGCATTGCCGCCAAACCGTTTCAGGACGTTGTCCCAGCCGGGGGGCGCAAAACCAATAGCAAAACGGGTGATAACGTCGCTACTTAATCCTCGCTTTTCCAGGTACTGGCGCGCGGGGGTAGCGGCGGGTTGCATCAAAGACTGTTGATAAAAAGTGTTCAGGCCGTCCATCAATTGATAAAGGCTTTGCCGTTGATGGCGCTCTATCTGACTAGGGCCACTGCCTGCTTCATAGGGCACTTCAAGGTTGTGCATTGCGGCCAGTTCTTCGACGGTTTCCACAAACTCGAGCTTGTCGTAGTTCATGAGAAAGTCGACGGCGTTGCCATGTGCGCCACACCCAAAGCAGTGATAAAACTGTTTCTCACCGTTTACGGTGAAAGAGGGGGTTTTTTCGTTATGGAACGGACAGCACGCGTGATAATTTTTGCCCTGCTTCTTCAGCTTTACCCGCGCGTCGATGAGATCGACAATGTCGGTTCTTGCCAGCAGGTCATTTATAAATACGCGTGGAATTCGTCCAGCCATATGCCCCGTTTATTTTTTTATGACTTATATACACAAAATCATTCAAGATGCTTCAAGACGGCAAGGGAGCGAATCCTCAGGAGCGTACATCAGTACGTGACTGGAGGGAACGACTGCAGCCAACGCAGAGGCAGCTTGAATGATGACGCGTATAAACGAAAACAAGCCGCGCATTCCTTCCGGAAGCACGGCCTTACAACTACAACTCTGTCTGAATTGAGAGCCTTGGCTCTCAATGGATTAGTACAGACGAGTACGGCGTGCGTTTTCGCGAGCCAGTTTCTTCGCGTGACGTTTCACAGCAGAAGCTTTAGCGCGCTTACGTTCAGTAGTCGGTTTTTCATAGAACTCACGACGACGAACTTCCGCCAGAACACCTGCTTTTTCGCATGAACGCTTGAAGCGACGCAGTGCTACGTCGAACGGCTCGTTTTCACGTACTTTAATTACCGGCATGTAACTCTCACCTTTATAAATTCGGTTTGCCGCTGGCATCAACGCCAGCTTATTTCAAAATGGTGCGGAATTTTACTGCAATTGCTGCTGCTTTGTAAAGCACCGACGCGATTTTGAAAGGGACTTTTATAAGGATAAGGAGTATACACGAGCGGAACTCCTGGGGCGAACAAAGTTTTACATCAACCCGCATTGGTCCTACACTGCGCGGTAATAGAGCGAGGTAAAACAAGTCATGCGTGTACTGGGTATTGAAACATCCTGCGATGAAACCGGCATCGCCATTTACGACGATGAAAAAGGTCTTTTAGCCAACCAATTGTATAGTCAGGTGAAATTACACGCTGACTACGGCGGCGTAGTGCCAGAACTGGCCTCGCGCGATCACGTACGTAAAACCGTACCGCTGATCCAGGCCGCGCTGAAAGAAGCGGGACTGACGGCAAAAGAGATTGATGCGGTGGCGTATACCGCAGGTCCGGGTCTGGTTGGCGCGCTGCTGGTCGGCGCAACCGTAGGACGTTCGCTGGCGTTCGCCTGGGGCGTACCGGCAATTCCTGTACACCATATGGAAGGGCATCTGCTGGCGCCGATGCTGGAAGATAATCCCCCTGCTTTCCCGTTCGTTGCGCTGCTGGTTTCCGGCGGTCACACGCAACTGATCAGCGTCACCGGTATTGGGCAGTATGAATTGCTGGGTGAATCGATAGATGATGCCGCTGGTGAAGCGTTCGATAAAACGGCCAAGCTGCTGGGGCTGGATTATCCTGGCGGCCCAATGCTGTCAAAGCTTGCATCGCAAGGCGTTGAAAAACGCTTTGTCTTCCCGCGCCCGATGACCGACCGTCCGGGTCTGGATTTCAGCTTCTCCGGCCTGAAAACCTTCGCCGCGAATACCATTCGTAATAACGAAAATGACGATCAGACGCGTGCAGATATCGCCCGTGCGTTTGAAGATGCTGTGGTTGATACGCTGATGATCAAGTGTAAACGCGCGCTGGATCAAACCGGTTTTAAACGTCTGGTGATGGCGGGGGGCGTGAGCGCTAACCGTACGCTGCGTGCAAAACTGGCCGAGATGATGCAAAAGCGTCGTGGCGAAGTGTTTTACGCGCGTCCGGAATTTTGCACTGATAACGGGGCGATGATCGCCTACGCGGGCATGGTGCGTTTTAAAGCGGGTGCAACGGCGGATCTTGGCGTGACCGTGCGTCCTCGCTGGCCGCTGGCGGAATTACCGGCGGCATAAGTACATAATATTGTAGGCCCGGTAAGCGTAGCGCCACCGGGCAATACTCTACTCCCGCAGCATCCCTTTTTCTTCCAGAAACGCGATAATTTTTTCCAGACCCTCACCGGATTTTAAATTACTAAACGTCCACGGACGCTCGCCGCGCATGCGTAGGGTATCGCGCTCCATCACCTCCAGCGAGGCGCCCACGTAAGGGGCCAGATCGGTTTTATTGATCACCAGAAAATCAGATTTGGTGATCCCCGGGCCACCCTTACGCGGGATTTTCTCACCTTCGGCAACGTCGATCACATAGATCGTCAGATCCGCTAATTCCGGGCTGAAGGTGGCGCTCAGGTTATCGCCGCCGCTTTCCACAAAAATCAGATCCAGATTGCCGAATTTCTCGCTCAGCGCCTCAACGGCGGCCAGATTCATCGACGCATCTTCACGGATAGCGGTGTGCGGGCAACCGCCGGTTTCCACGCCGACGATCCTGTCTGGCTCCAGTGCGCCTGCTTCGGTGAGAATGCGCTGATCTTCTTTGGTATAGATATCGTTGGTTACCACCGCCAGTTGATAGCTGCTGCGCATGGCTTTGCATAACGCTTCCAGCAGCGCCGTTTTGCCGGAGCCAACCGGGCCGCCAACGCCCACGCGCAGGGGATGCTTGTTGTTACTCATTTTTTCTCCTCAGGAGCGGAATAATCGGGAATATTGGGTTTCATGCCGGGCAGATGCGATGGCCGCCAACGGCGTTGCGGAGCCGAGGCTGGCGTCAGGACACGCCAGCGCCTGTGCCAGACCTTGTGCATACCGATTGCAGAGCGCAATGATCAAACGCTGGGCCGCCTGCTGCCCAAATGGAACCAGTTTGACGCCAGCCATCACTGCGCTCTCAATCCAGCTGTAGCCGAGGCTTAATGCCAGCTCCGTCAGGGGGATTTTCCAGCGCACGCCCAGCCAGGCCATACCGCAGAGTTGGCTGTCGACAAAGAGCGCGCGCCACTCCCGCGAGCAATCTGCTTCCCAGTCGGTGACCAGCCGCGTAAACGCCGCGCCTCGACTGCGTTCTTCATCCCGAAGTTCGCGGGTTTCCCGACAGGCCAACAGGTAAGCGCTCCAGCGGCGTGCTGCAGCGAGATCGTCCTGCTCGCAGGCGCGATACAGTCTCGCCAGTAGCGGTAGGTCGACGGTAAAGAAGTTCTGCTCCATCTGCTGGATTTGCCAGTCAGAGAAGTCATCGGCGCTTTTCACCCAGCCGATTTCAACCGCCCACTCCAGACCCTGGGACCAGGTAAACGACCCCACCGGGAGAGCGCTGCTGGCGAGCTGCATCAGACGCAGCTGTTGGATGTTATGCATCAGTGCGCATGGGCGTGATGATGCCCGTGTGATTCACTGGCATAAGCGCCTGCTTCCGGTTCAAACGGTAGTTGAGCAAACGTCACCTCCAGGCTGAACTGGCGCAACATGGCGTCCAGCACATGATCGTGATGGTAGCGCAACTCATCCGGCAGAATTTGCAGCGGAACGTGGCGATTGCCGAGGTGATAACAGGCTTTGGCGAGCAGGAAAGGATCGGCGCAGCGCACCACGGAAACCGACTCCGGCGCGGCGATCACTTCGATAACCTCGCTGCCATCTTCGGTGGTCAGCAGATCACCACTGCGTAACAGCAAACCGCGCGGAAGCATTAGCCCGGCTTCGCGACCGTCGTTCAGCGTCACTCTGGCACGGCTTTTTACTCGAATATCAATGGGTAGCGTGACGCTTGCGGTGACGCGGTAGGCGTGGTCAAGGCGTTGGGTCAGGTAGATCATCGTCACTCCTCAAAACAGGAAATAGCGTTGCGCCATTGGCAAAACGTCTGCCGGTTCGCTGGTGATTAGTTCGCCATCAATGCGCACCTCATAAGTCTGAGCATCGACGGTGATATTGGGTTGCAGGCCGTTGTGGATCATGTCGGCCTTTTTCACCGTCCGACAGCCTTTGACGACGGCGATGGCGCTTTGCAAATTGAGCTGCTGCGGGATGTTTTGCGCGTTAGCGGCCTGCGAAATAAAGGTTAGCCGAGTACGATGCCGCGCCGCGCCAAGTGCACCGAACATCATGCGGTAATGCACCGGCTGCGGGGTGGGGATCGAGGCGTTGATATCGCCCATCGGCGCACAGGCGATCATCCCGCCCTTTACGATCGTCGCTGGTTTTACGCCAAAAAAGGCTGGGGACCACAGCACCAGATCGGCCAGCTTGCCAGGCTCAACGGAGCCAACTTCGTGGGCGATGCCGTGGGTTAGCGCCGGGTTGATCGTGTATTTGGCGACGTAGCGTTTAACGCGCTGGTTGTCGTTGTCGCCTGTTTCTTCTGCCAGCGGACCACGCTGAACCTTCATGCGGTGCGCCACCTGCCAGGTGCGCAGGATCACTTCGCCCACGCGCCCCATCGCCTGTGAATCGGACGAGGTCAGGGAAAACGCGCCAATGTCATGCAGCACATCTTCGGCAGCGATCGTTTCCCGGCGAATGCGTGATTCGGCAAAGGCCACGTCTTCGGCGATATCCGGATCGAGGTGGTGGCAAACCATCAGCATGTCGAGATGCTCGTCGATGGTGTTGACGGTATAGGGCAGCGTCGGGTTAGTGGAGGAGGGCAGAATATTCGGATGCGCGCAGGCGGTGATGATATCTGGCGCATGGCCGCCGCCCGCGCCTTCGGTGTGGAAGGTATGAATGGTGCGATCGCCAATCGCCGCCAGCGTATCTTCAACGAAACCGGACTCATTGAGCGTATCGCTGTGCAGCGCCACCTGGATATCCATCTCCTCTGCTACTTCCAGGGAACAGTTGATGGCGGCTGGCGTAGCGCCCCAATCTTCATGGATTTTCAGGCCAATGGCGCCCGCGGTGATTTGCTCGCGCAGGGCGTCAGGGTTTGAGCCGTTGCCTTTACCCAGCAAACCGATGTTAACCGGCAAGGCGTCTGCCGCCTGCAGCATGCGCGCGATGTACCACGGACCCGGCGTGCAGGTGGTGGCGTTAGTTCCTGCTGCCGGGCCGGTGCCGCCGCCGATCATCGTCGTTACGCCGGAAACCAGCGCCTCCTGTGCCTGCTGTGGACAGATCCAGTGAATATGCGTATCCACGCCGCCCGCGGTGACGATCTTGCCTTCCCCGGCGATGACTTCAGTTCCCACGCCTATCGGGATCGTGACGTCGGGCTGAATATCAGGATTACCGGCTTTGCCGATGGCGAAGATCCTGGCGTCCTTGATGCCGATATCCGCTTTCACGATCCCCCAGTGATCGACGATCAGCGCGTTGGTTATCACCAGATCCACACACGCTTGCGCGCGCATTTGTCCCTGACCCATGCCGTCGCGGATCACTTTCCCGCCGCCGAATTTGACCTCTTCGCCGTAGGTGGTGAAGTCTTTTTCCACCTCAATCCACAGCTCGGTATCCGCCAGGCGTACCTTATCGCCGGTGGTTGGGCCAAACATGTCGGCGTACGCCTGCCGTGAAATTTCACTCATCATTTGCCTCCAGCGCGCCCATCACTTCGCTGCGAAAACCCACGATCCTTTGTGCGCCAGCGACGCGCACCAGTTCGACTTCGCGTTTTTGTCCCGGCTCAAAACGTACCGCCGTGCCCGCAGGAATGTTTAGACGAAAGCCGCGTGCAGCCCGCCTGTCAAAGCGCAGCGCCGGGTTCACCTCGGAAAAGTGATAATGCGATCCCACCTGGATGGGTCTGTCGCCATGATTTTCCACCACGATCGTACAGGTTTCCCGCCCCTGATTGAGCGCGATATTGCCTTTGGCTATCTGATATTCACCTGGGATCATTGCCGCTCCTTAAACGATCGGGTTGTGGACGGTGACCAGCTTTGATCCGTCCGGAAACGTCGCTTCAACCTGAATATCTGGGATCATCTCCGGCACGCCTTCCATCACCTGATCGCGGCGCAGGACGTGACGCCCGTCTTCCATCAGCGAGGCCACGGTTTGACCATCGCGTGCCCCTTCCATGATGAAAGCGCTAATTAGCGCCACCGATTCCGGATAGTTCAGCTTCAGCCCGCGGGCCAGGCGACGTTCTGCCACCAGCGCGGCGGTAAACAGCAACAGCTTGTCTTTTTCTCTGGGGGTCAGTTCCATACGGGGTCTCTTAGGTTTGCCAGATTCGCGGTAGTACGGGCGGTTTGTGTGTCAAAAGCGGGCGCAGAAATTGCCAGATGTCACGTATAACGCGCTGAACAATCAGGTTGTCGTTGGCAAGAAAGCGGATCGTCAGCAGTGAGTCGTTAAGCGTTGCCCCGGCGTAATCGCCAAGCGGCGTCAGCCGCTCGCGCGTGCCTTCCAGCATGTTTTCAGTGGCCGGATAACACAGCAACGTGCCGACCCAGGGATGGTGCGCGACGCCGCTCAGCTCCCCCTTCTGCAACTGCAAGCGCTCTATCAGCAGCGGCTGCCCATCTCGCCACACTTCCAGACGGTTTTGCAGCGAGCCGTGGCTGAAGGACTCCTGCATAACCGGTCGCCCGAGGCACAGCAGATCCCAGGCCAGCAGTCGACTCTCTGACGCGATGTGAAAGACGGACTGGATAGTGGCGTTGGCGCCGGGAAAGAGGATCGTATCCTGGGGGAGCCACTCCAGCGTGGCGTGCGGCGCGAGCGTGAAATGTTGGCGCAGCAACGCCTGCGGCCCACCGCTGCGATAAAACTTTCCCGCGCCGGGCTGGGTGATTAACGCATGGCTGTTTTCGTTGAGAGTTACGGCAATGTGTAGTTCATCCCCGCCGACGATCCCCGCGGGTGGATGAAGCAAATAGAGGTGGCAGACGTCCTCTTCCGGGTAAAACGGGCGCTGAACCGTCAATGGACCATGATGACGCGCCGAGGCGAGCACCGTGTTGTGCCCAGTGCGGATGAAATGCAGATCCAGTTCGGCCTGCCAGCCCCGTGTGAGTGTCTCGTGCGCAACCGTGTCCAGAGCGTTTCCCTTATCAGCATGAGGGTGTTTGCATACAAAAAAGTATGCCTCAGCACATCGGGAAATCGATCATATGAGAAGCTTATGGATGAAGGGGCGACAATATGCCGCCCCAATGGGGTTTTACAGTAAAACGAGGGGCATCCAGACCAGACCGGTAATCACCAGCAGCACAAGGAAAATCAGGCCAAAAATAGCACCGAGTCGCCAGTAATCTACCGTCGGCAAATAGCCGCTGCCGTAGTAGATAGGGCTAGGACCGGTGGCATACGGGGTCAGAATGCTGCCGAGACCAATGGCTGCGCCGACCATCAGGCAGAAGACCGGGAGTGGGATTTCCGGCATCGCCAGCGCGGCGGCAATCATCATCGGTGCCAGGGCGGAGGTATACGCCGTGGCGCTGGCAAAGAAGTAGCGCAGCAGATAGAACACCACAATGAGCGCCACCATCACCATCATCGGCGAATAGCCGCTCAACCCGTTTGCCAGCAGCTTGCCGAACCAGGTAATAAAACCGGTGTTATTGAGCCCGGTCGCCAGCGTTATCAGCGAGGCCAGCCAGAAAAAGACGTTCCACGCGGCTTTATTACTGACGATGTCATCCCAGCTAATGATGCGCAGTACCAGCATCAACGCCACTACGCTGTATCCGACCATCGCGGCGTCAATGTAATCGCCGCCGAAGATCCACAGCACCAGTGCGCCGACCATCAGCACCAACATCTTTTTCTCGCGTGTGCAGAGCGGTCCCATTGCTTTTAGCTCTGTATCCGCCCAGCGCGGAACCTGATCGCCGGATTTCAGTACCGGTGGATACAACACGTACGCCAGCCAGGGCACAATCAGCACCAGTAAAATACTCAGCGGCAGCATGCCTAAGAACCAGTCGCCCCAGCTCAGCGCCGTGTGGGACGCGCCTTTCATCAGGCCGATTAACAGCAGGTTCGGCGCCATCGCCGTTAAGAAAATGGCGCTGGTGACGCAGTCGGCGACAATGCCCATCCACATAATGTACGAGCCAATGGAGCGAGAACTGGCGCTATTGGGCTGCGAGTTATACAACGGCGGCAGGTTGCGGATAATCGGGTAGATTATTCCGGCTCCGCGCGCGGAGTTGGACGGCGTGACGGGAGCGAGGATAAGTTCAGAGAACATCACCGCATAGCCGAGAAACAGCGTCCGGTGCCCCATCTTTTTCACCAGCATCAGCGCGATACGTCGACCGAGCCCGGTTTTCTCATAGCCGGTACCAAACATAAAGGCCGCGAAGATAAGCCAGATTACCGAGTTTGAAAAACCTGATACCGCCCATGACAGCGATTTGGCGGTAAATTTAAAACCGTCCTGCGCGAGTTGCTCCGGGCTGAACAGCAGCCACGGTGAAAGGACGGCGATGATCGAAATGCCAATCATCGCCACCACCGCGCCCGGTACAGGTTCCAGAATAAGCCCCACAATCACACCGGTAAAAACGGCAAAATAGAGCCAGGTGTGGCTCTCAAGGCCGTTGGGGACGGGCAGTACAGCAATAATGGCGATGACCACCAGCGGAGCCAGGTATCGCCACCAACCAGCTAAAGGTGCCATTGTTGTATCCCTACGAAAAGGGAGAGGCGCAGCGCCTCTCCGGGAGGGTTATTTGATGTAGTGCACGTGCTCGCAGATTTCATCGACGATAGGATCGCGACGTTCAGCGAACAGCTTTTTGTTTTCGGCGATCAGGTTATTGCCGTGGGTATCGATGGAAACGATCAGCGGGCCGAACTCTTTAACCCGACATACCCACAGGGATTCCGGCATGCCAAGTTCGGTCCAGTGTACCTCTTCGATCTCTTCAACCTGGGTTGCCGCCACGACCGCACAACCTGCCGGGAAGATTACGTGCAGCGCTTTAAACTGCTTGCAGCCTGCTTCCGTTAGCGGTCCCATGCCGCCCTTGCCGACCACCAGTTTGACGCCCGTCTGCTCGATAAAGTCTTTCTCAAACGCTTCCATACGCATGCTGGTGGTTGGGCCAACGGAGACCATCTCCCATTTTTCACTGTTCTTACGTACGATGGGCCCCGCGTGGAAAATGGCTTTGCCGTTCAGGTCATAAGGAATCGGGCGCTTCAGTTCGATCAGGCGGCGGTGACACACGTCACGGCAGGTCACCAGCGTACCGGTCAGGTAGATGACATCGCCAACGCGAATGTCGGCCAGATCTTCGGCTTTGATCGGGGTTGTGAGGATCTTTTTCATAACGCGCTCCGGGTGTGAGACAGGTTTTCGAAGGAGAGGTCAGCATGAACCAACAGCGTGCCGCGACGGTGTGCCCAGCAGCCGGTAGAAACGGCAACGCCGATAGTCGACGGATGGCGTGCGGCGGATTCGATATGCACGCCCATCACCGAGCTATTCCCGGTCAACCCTTGCGGGCCAATGCCCAGACGGTTCAGCCCTTCTTCAAGACGCAGTTCCAGTTCGGCCGCTTTTGGATTCGGATGACGTGATCCGATAGGACGTAGTACTGCTTTACGAGAAAGGACGGCGGCGGTTTCCACGGAGGTGGCAATACCTACGCCCACCAGCACCGGCGGGCAAGCGTTGACTGCCAACGTGGAGATATTTTCGAAGACAAATTTCACCACGCCCTCGTAGCCTTCAGAAGGCATTAACACTTTCGAACGTCCCGGCAGCGTACAACCGCCGCCTGCCATGTAGACTTCGATTTCCGCGTCGTCGTTATCAGGGATGATGTCCCAGGTGACCCACGGCACACCGGTACCGGTATTTTTGCCGGTATTCACTTCGTCAAAAATCTCGACCGCGTTATGGCGCAGCGGCGCTTTTACCGTGGCGTCTTCAACGGCCTGTTTCAGGATGCTTTGCAGTTCGCCCAGCAGCGGAAAACGGGAGCCGACCTTCACAAAGAACATAATCTCGCCGGTGTCCTGACAGGCCGGACGGTTCAGGTCGATAGCTTTCTGCATGTTGTCAAACATGGTGTGGTAGATGATTTTACCCATCGGCGAAGTTTCGCCTTCACGCAGCTGTTTTAATTTATCTACGACGTCGTCAGGCATGCGGGTAGAAATCATGGCGGTAAAATCGGCGACAATGTTTGTCAGCGTAGTTATCGCATTTTGGTTATTTTGATTGCTCATCTTGTTAACTCCAGTTCTTTTATTTATCTGGAAATAAATTCTCCGCCACAAACTACCACTAAAAATGTGGGTTTATATTATTTGCCACTGTGAATATCCAATTAACAGATCGTGAATGATGTTCAGATAAGCAATAAAAATTGCGCAAAGGCAGGGTTTAATACGCATGAGGGAATTACACTGCGGTTAACAACTTTACGGATATACCGATCATGCTGAACACGTATCCCCTCGCGAAAGACCTGCAGGTCCTGGTTGAAATTGTTCATAGCGGCAGCTTCAGTGCCGCCGCCGCGGCGCTGGGCCAAACGCCCGCGTTTGTGACGAAACGCATTCAGATCCTTGAGTCCACGCTGGGGACGACGCTGCTAAGCCGCTCCGCGCGCGGCGTGACACTCACGGAGAGTGGTCAACGTTGTTATGAACATGCGCAGGCTATTCTTGCGGGCTATCAGCATCTGGTTGATGACGTCACGCAACTCAAAACACGCCCGGCAGGGATGATTCGTATCGGCTGTAGCTTTGGCTTTGGGCGCAGTTATATTGCACCGGCTATTACCGAACTGATGCATAGCTATCCTGAATTACAGGTGCATTTTGAACTTTACGATCGGCAAATTGATTTGGCGCAGGATAATATCGATTTGGATATTCGTATTAATGACGAAATTCCGGATTATTATATTGCGCATTTGTTAACGAAAAATAGAAGAATATTATGTGCAGCGCCGACGTATTTACAAAAATACGGTGAGCCGACAACGCTGCAGGAATTAAGCCGTCATGATTGCCTGGTCACTAAAGAACGCGATATGACGCACGGGGTGTGGGAGCTGGATAACGGCCAGGAGAAAAAGTCGGTCAAGGTGGCGGGACATCTCTCCTCTAACAGCGGCGAGATTGTGTTGCAGTGGGCGCTACAGGGAAAAGGGATTATGCTGCGTTCCGAATGGGACCTGCAGCCGTTTCTGGCAAGCGGTGAACTGGTGCGCGTGCTGCCGGACTATGCGCAAAGCGCCAATATCTGGGCGGTTTATCAGGAGCCGCTGTACCGCAGCGTGAAGCTTCGGGTGTGCGTGGAGTTTCTGGCGACGTGGTGCCAGCACCGATTAGGCAAACCGGTGGAGGGGTATCACATTCCCCACGCCGGATAAGACGCTGTTGCGTCGCTATCCGACATTAAAATCACTCTGGGTCTCTTTCGCGTTTTTTCTTCAGCTTGGTCCAGATCTTTGGCTCCTGACGACGCCACAGACGCTGAATGTTGTCATGGTGGCGTAGCAGAATTAAGCACGACAGCATGGACACCGGGAAAGTGAACTGGGGATTGAACCACCAGACGTAAAAGGGGGCGATCAGCGCGCTGACGATAGCGCCTAATGATGAATAGCCGCTTAATAAGACGGTCAGCAGCCAGGTTCCGGCCATCACGCCGGTTAAATCCCAACCAATCGGCGCAATTGCGCCAAAGGCGGTGGCAACGCCTTTCCCACCTTTAAAGCCGAAGAAGACCGGCCAAATGTGACCCAGACAGGCGGCGATCGCGATCAATCCCAGCCAGAAGGGGCTGACGCCTAGCGCATAGGCACCCCAGACGGGTAACATACCTTTCAGGACGTCGAAAATCAGCACCGCGACGGCGGCTCCTTTGCCACCGATGCGCAATACGTTTGTCGCGCCCGGATTCCCAGATCCGCTGTCACGCGGGTCCGGTAATCCAGCAAGGCGGCATACCAGAATAGCACTGGAAATTGAGCCACAGAGGTACGCGAAGATAATCATTCCAGGCGCGATTGCACTCATAAGCTGTTCCGTTTTGAAAATGTCGTGTAAAACGCTACTTCTGTGGATAATACGCATATTTCGCCGGAAGTGGTATCCGGGTTAGCCAAAAAGCAGGCAGGTCGTGATGGATATTGTATTTATAGAGCAACTTTCTGTAATCACCACTATTGGTGTTTACGACTGGGAACAAACGATCGAACAACAGTTGGTGTTCGATATCGAAATGGCGTGGGATAACCGTAAATCGGCTAAAAGCGATGATGTGGCTGATTGCCTGAGCTATGCTGATATTGCTCAAACGGTTGTTAATCATGTGGAAGGCGGGCGCTTTGCGCTGGTCGAACGCGTGGCGGAAGAAGTGGCGGATCTGCTGCTTAGCCGTTTTAATTCTCCATGGGTGCGGATCAAACTCAGTAAACCTGGCGCGGTTGCCCGTGCGGCGAACGTCGGGGTTATCATTGAGCGTGGCAATAATCTGAAAGAAAATAATTAAAATAATAATATCTAAACCAAACGGGTATAAAAGGGTCTTTATGTCGGCTCGTTTTCGCCGTGGTTTATCTATCTAGAGGTTCATTAATGAGTGATATGCACTCGCTGCTGGTGGCGGCAATTTTGGGTGTGGTCGAAGGATTGACGGAGTTTTTACCCGTTTCCAGTACCGGCCATATGATTATTGTTGGCCACTTGTTGGGTTTTGAGGGAGACACCGCAAAAACATTTGAGGTGGTAATCCAGTTGGGCTCTATCCTGGCGGTCGTGGTGATGTTCTGGCGACGTCTGTTTGGCCTGATTGGCATTCACTTCGGTAAGGTCCCACATGAAGGCACTGGCAAAGGTCGGCTGACGCTGGGACATATCCTGTTGGGAATGATTCCTGCCGTCGTACTGGGACTGATTTTCCATGACATCATCAAATCGCTGTTTAACCCGATCAACGTCATGTATGCGCTGGTGGTAGGGGGCGTGCTGCTGATTGCCGCAGAATGCCTGAAGCCGAAAGAGCCGCGTGCGCCGGGTCTGGATGATATGACCTATCGCCAGGCGTTTATGATTGGCTGTTTCCAGTGTCTGGCGCTGTGGCCGGGTTTTTCTCGTTCCGGGGCGACGATTTCTGGCGGTATGCTGATGGGAGTAAGCCGTTACGCGGCCTCCGAATTCTCCTTCCTGCTGGCCGTGCCGATGATGATGGGCGCAACGGCGCTGGATCTCTACAAAAGCTGGACGTTCCTCAGCGCATCAGATATTCCGATGTTTGCAGTTGGTTTCGTGACGGCGTTTATCGTGGCGTTGGTGGCGATCAAAACCTTCCTGCAGCTGATTAAGCGCATCTCGTTTATTCCGTTTGCGATTTACCGCTTTATTGTGGCGGCTGCCGTTTACGTCGTGTTCTTCTGATTTTACTAGCTTGCCGGATAGCGGCGTTAACGCTTATCCGGCAATGCTCTGTCTACGCTTTCGGGCAACGTTGTTCTTTCCAGTCGGCCACCGCCGCGATCCGACGCCGGGTCAGTTCCTCGCGAATAGCCTGACCTTTGAATCCCGCCTCAACGACGTCTTTCGTTGGTACCGCCTGCGCAACCTGCCAGGCTTCACGCAACAGCCTGCCTTGTGGATAATCCGCCGCTTCAAAACCGGTTCGCCCACGCACGTCGGCCTCGCTGGTCAGGGCGATTTGCTCCACGCGCTGCGGTTTGCGCCAGGCATCGATGGAATCAAACAGCTTAACGATGGTTTTCGGCTGCAGGATCGGGAAGGTATGAATGAGGTCGTGGAACTCGGCTACCAGTTTGGCTAAATCACGGATGTCATTCGGCACGCGCAGGCGTTGGCACAGTTGTTCGACCAGCTTCACGCCAGCCGGACCGTGACCGTGGTGGCGTGGCCACAGCGCTTTTGGCGTCAATGCCTTGCCAAGATCGTGGCACAGCGTGGCAAAACGCACGTCGACCTCCGGACTTAACATGGCCGCCATCGACAGCGTCATCAGCGTGTGAATACCGGTATCAATTTCCGGATGCCATTGCGCGGGCGCGGGAACGCCAAACAGGGCATCTACTTCCGGAAACAGGACGTGCAGTGCGCCGCAGTCGCGCAGGACCTGAAAAAATACCTGTGGGTTGCGGGTGGTTAAAGCACCTTCCGTTTCTTTCCACACCCGCTCTGGCGTCAGGTGCTCCAGTTCCCCTGCGGCGTTCATATCGCGCATCAGCGTCATGGTTTCTTCAGCGATACGAAAACCGAGGTGCGCATAGCGGGCAGCAAAGCGCGCCACGCGCAGCACGCGCAATGGATCTTCGCTAAAGGCGGGGGACACATGGCGTAGCAGACGTTTTTCCAGATCGTCGCGTCCGTTATACGGATCGATAATCTCGCCGTCGTCATCGCGGGCCATTGCGTTGATGGTCAGATCGCGACGCTGAAGATCGGCCTCCAGCGTCACATCCGGCGCGGCGTAACAGGTGAATCCGGTATACCCCGAGCCTGATTTGCGTTCGGTACGTGCCAGCGCATACTCTTCCCGGGTTTGCGGATGCAGAAACACGGGAAAATCGCGGCCTACCTGCTGGTAGCCCGCGTCGAGCATCTCTTGCGGCGTGGCGCCGACAACAACCCAATCTTTATCTTTAATCGGTAGCCCTAATAACGCATCC
This sequence comes from Citrobacter sp. Cb004, assembly GCF_030337065.1. Classification (NCBI taxonomy): domain Bacteria; kingdom Pseudomonadati; phylum Pseudomonadota; class Gammaproteobacteria; order Enterobacterales; family Enterobacteriaceae; genus Citrobacter; species Citrobacter sp. Cb004. The sequence goes on from NZ_JAOWCH010000071.1 coordinate 210,306, forward strand.
CGAACAGCACCACCGACCAGATAAATCTTCACGCCACTTTCCTTTTGAAATTATGATCCCTTAATCATATGTCAGTGCGGCGGAGAAGGCGATTCAGTTCATCCAGCGATCTTTGCGTTTACGGCTGGGGATCATGTGTGGCAGAACCAGGCCGAGCAACAAACCAAGACCTAGCACGCCGCCGCCGTACATAAACCACTGCATGATGATGGTGCGCTGTTTGTCATCAAGCTGAAGGTTGGCTGCGCTGACCTTCTTTTGCGCCACGATAAGCTCGTTCCTCAGCTTCTGGTTTTCTTGTTTCAGCCTGTCGATTACGCTGTCGCTTTGCGACACTTTTTGCTGCATATCGGCGGTGCGCTGATTCCACGTGGTGTCGATATTATTGAGCTTATCGGTCAAGGTCTTGACCTGGTTTTCCAGATCGGGAACGCGGGTACGCAGGCTCGGCGTACTGTTCAGCTCTTTCAGTGGGATCCAGGCGGTACGTCCGGTGCTGTCTTTCACCTGGGCGTAGTTAGTGTTGGCATCGGTCTGTAATAGCGTGACTTCCTCGCCGGCGTTAACCGTACCCACGAGGCGATAATTATCTCCCGGACCGCTGCGGACCCAGGTGTTCAGTTCGTCAGAAACATAGCGCTTTTCTTCGGCATGAGAGACTGCAGTGGCGCTAAGTGCGAGTAAAGTTAATCCAATCAGGCGTAATTTTGGCATCAGGCTGTCGTTATTGTCATAGAAAGTGGAACGATAGTAGTGGCATCAGTGTCTCTACGCAAAGCATTCGACATCAATCGGAATCATCTGTGTCCTTTTTGCCACCACTCGAAACTTTTACGCCCGTCAAATTGCTCGTTGCATGGCAATTTGGCGCAAAATACTATCTACTGACCATAAAGAACGAGCTTAGTTCGCAGTCAGTTTTCTCAACTGTGACATAACCCATAAGTACAAGACCATGGCCCAGGAAATCGAATTAAAATTTATCGTCAATAGTGACGCTGTAGATGCGCTACGTGAACGTCTGAATACGCTGGGGGGAGAGCATCATGCGCCCAGCCAGTTGCTGAATATCTACTACGAAACGCCGGATGCGTGGCTGCGTGGTCACGATATGGGGCTGCGTATTCGCGGTGAGAACGGTCATTACGAAATGACCATGAAAATTGCCGGACGAGTGACGGGTGGCCTGCATCAGCGGCCGGAGTTTAACGTTGCGCTAAACGCGCCAGAGTTGGATCTCTCCCTGTTTCCAACGGAAGTCTGGCCTGATGGCAAACTGCCCGCTGAACTTGCCTCTCAGGTACAGCCGCTCTTCAGCACCGATTTTTACCGTGAGAAATGGCACCTTGATATCGACGGTAGCCGCATTGAAATGGCCCTCGATCTCGGGGAAGTGAAAGCGGGCGAGTTGGCTGAACCTATCTGTGAGCTTGAACTGGAGCTGTTAAGCGGCGATACCCGTGCGGTATTGAAGCTGGCAAACCAGCTGGTATCGCAAACCGGTTTACGCCAGGGCAGCCTGAGTAAAGCGGCGCGCGGCTATCATCTGGCTCAGGGGAATGCACCGCGTGAACTCAAACCGACGCGCATTTTGAAGGTTCCGGCAAAAGCGAGTATTGAGCAAGGGTTGGAAGCGGCGCTGGAGCTGGCACTATCACAGTGGCAGTACCATGAAGAGCTGTGGGTGCGCGGCGTCAAAGGGGCGAAAGCCGAGGTGCTGGCTGCGATGGGCTTGGTGCGTCACATTCTGATGCTGTTTGGCGGTAATGTGCCGCGAAAAGCGAGTGCTCACTTACGTGATTTGCTGACCCAGTCGGAAGCGATCATTGCGTCTGACGTTTCTGCCGTTTCCGCGGTTTACAGCACGCAAACGGCGATGGCCAAGCTGGCGCTGACCGAATGGCTGGTGACCAAAGGGTGGCAGCCGTTCCTTGATGCGAAGGCGCAGGGTAAAATAGCCGACTCCTTTAAGCGTTTCTCAGATACCCATCTCTCGCGCCATGCCGCTGAACTGAAAACAGCTTTTGCTCAGCCGCTGGGCGATCAGTACGCCGATCAACTTCCGCGCCTGACGCGCAATATTGATAGCATGTTGATGCTGGCGGGATACTACGACGAAAAGGTCGCATCGGAATGGATCGCCACCTGGCAGGGTTTACGTCACGCCATTGCGGCTAACCAATACATTGAAATTGAACACTTCCGCAACGAGGCGATTGCTTTGGAACCGTTCTGGCTGCACAGCGGAAAACGATAATCAGGGTGAGGCCGGGATGCCTGATGGCGCTGCGCTTATCAGGCTTACGCGATGGGCGGAAGCGTCATGCAGGCTGGATAAGGCAACATGCCGCTGCCCGGTACTATTCAAAGGATAATCCATAAATGAAGCAGCTCTCTTCACCGTTACAGCAGTACTGGCCGACCGTTGTTGAGCGGCTGCCAGCAGCAATATCTGAGTCCTCGCTTAGCATTCAGGCGAAGTCAGTGCTTACATTCAGTGATTTTTTTCGCGACAGCATTATTGCCCATCCCGAATGGCTGGTCGAACTGGAAAGCACGCCACCCGAGGCGGATGAATGGCAACACTATGCTGATTGGTTACAGCAAGCATTGGTCGACGTTAGCGATGAAAACACGCTGATGCGTGAGCTGCGCCTGTTTCGCCGTCGCATCATGGTGCGTATCGCCTGGGCGCAGACGCTGTCGCTGGTGACGGAAGAGAGTATCTTGCAGCAGCTAAGCCATTTGGCTGAAACGTTGATCGTCGCCGCGCGTGACTGGTTATACGCCGCCTGCTGTCGTGAATGGGGTACGCCCTGTAATCCACAAGGTGTTGCGCAACCGCTGCTGATTTTAGGCATGGGGAAACTGGGTGGCGGCGAACTGAATTTTTCCTCTGATATCGATCTGATTTTTGCCTGGCCGGAGCACGGCAGTACGCAGGGTGGACGTCGCGAGCTGGATAACGCGCAGTTCTTTACCCGTATGGGCCAGCGGCTCATCAAAGTGCTGGATCAGCCCACAATGGATGGATTTGTCTATCGGGTGGATATGCGTTTACGCCCGTTTGGCGACAGCGGCCCGCTGGTGCTGAGCTTCTCCGCGCTGGAGGATTATTACCAGGAACAAGGGCGCGACTGGGAACGCTATGCGATGGTCAAGGCCCGCATTATGGGCGATTGCGACGGTACTTACGTCAGTGAGCTTCGCGCTATGCTGCGGCCTTTTGTCTTCCGCCGCTATATTGATTTCAGCGTGATCCAGTCTCTGCGTAACATGAAAGGAATGATTGCCCGCGAAGTGCGCCGCCGTGGTCTGAAAGACAACATTAAGTTGGGCGCGGGCGGTATTCGTGAAATCGAATTTATCGTGCAGGTATTCCAGCTTATTCGCGGTGGGCGCGAGCCGTCATTGCAATCCCGCTCGCTGTTACCCACGCTCAGCGCCATCAATGCGTTGCACCTGCTGTCAGACACCGACGCGGAACAACTGCGCGCAGCCTATCTCTATTTACGTCGTCTGGAGAACCTGCTGCAAAGTATCAATGATGAGCAGACCCAGACGTTGCCAGGCGATGAACTGAATCGCGCGCGGCTGGCGTGGGGGATGAACGTCGATGACTGGCAGCAGCTAACCGATGTGCTGGCCAGTCATATGGACAACGTGCGCCGGGTGTTTAACGAGTTGATTGGCGATGACGAAGCAGAAACCCAGGAAGAGTCGCTCTCAGAACAGTGGCGTGAACTGTGGCAGGACGCATTACAGGAAGATGACACCACGCCGGTGCTGACGCATCTGGCGGATGACGATCGCCGGCGCGTGCTGTCTCTGATTGCCGATTTTCGCAAAGAGCTGGATAAACGCACCATTGGCCCACGCGGACGCCAGGTGCTGGATCACTTAATGCCACATCTGCTGAGCGATGTCTGTTCGCGTGACGACGCCTCAGTCCCGCTGTCGCGCATCACACCGCTGCTGGTAGGCATAGTGACCCGTACGACCTATCTGGAGCTGCTGAGCGAATTCCCCGGAGCGCTTAAGCATCTGATTTCGTTATGTGCCGCCTCGCCGATGATCGCCAGCCAGCTGGCGCGGTATCCGCTGTTGCTCGATGAACTGCTGGATCCGAACACCTTGTATCAACCCACTGCGACGGATGCCTACCGTGATGAACTGCGTCAGTATTTGCTGCGCGTGCCGGAAGATGACGAAGAGCAGCAGTTGGAAGCGCTGCGTCAGTTTAAGCAAACGCAGTTGCTGCGCATTGCCGCGGCAGATATCGCTGGTACGCTGCCGGTGATGAAGGTGAGCGACCACTTAACCTGGCTGGCGGAAGCTATTATTGATGCGGTAGTCCAGCAGGCGTGGATGCAGATGGTCGCTCGCTACGGGCAACCCACTCATCTTGACGGGCGCGAGGGGCGCGGTTTTGCCGTCGTCGGGTATGGCAAACTGGGCGGCTGGGAGCTGGGCTACAGTTCGGATCTTGATTTGATCTTCCTGCATGACTGTCCTATGGACGTGATGACGGATGGTGAGCGTGAGATTGACGGGCGACAGTTCTATTTGCGTCTGTCGCAGCGCATTATGCACCTTTTCAGCACCCGCACCTCATCCGGTATTTTGTATGAAGTGGATGCGCGGTTGCGTCCGTCCGGCGCGGCGGGAATGCTGGTGACATCAACCGAGGCTTTCGCTGATTACCAGCGCAACGAAGCCTGGACGTGGGAGCATCAAGCGCTGGTGCGCGCTCGAGTGGTGTACGGCGACCCACGGTTGACCTCTCAGTTTGATGCGATTCGTCGCGATATCATGACCCTCGTCCGCGATGCGAAAACCTTGCAGACCGATGTGCGCGAAATGCGTGAGAAAATGCGTGCCCATTTGGGCAATAAGCATCGCGATCGTTTTGATATTAAAGCGGATGAAGGCGGCATCACCGACATTGAGTTTATTACGCAATACCTGGTGCTGCGCTATGCGCATGAAAAACCGAAGCTGACGCGCTGGTCGGATAACGTGCGCATTCTGGAGTTACTGGCGCAAAACGACATTATGGATGAGCAGGAAGCGCTGGCGCTTACCCGTGCTTATACGACGCTGCGCGATGAACTTCATCATCTTGCATTGCAGGAACTTCCGGGCCATGTGGCGCCGGAGCACTTCGACGCTGAACGTATGCTGGTGCGTGACAGCTGGCAGAAGTGGCTGGTTGCCGAGTGAAGTGTGCTATTATCGCGCGCAAATTTTAAGACCCTCAGAGAATCTCTCAGGAGACAGGAATGAAAGTAACGCTGCCAGAGTTTGAACGTGCAGGAGTCATGGTTGTCGGTGATGTGATGCTAGATCGCTACTGGTACGGTCCTACCAGCCGTATTTCACCTGAAGCGCCGGTTCCGGTGGTGAAGGTTGATACCATTGAAGAACGTCCCGGTGGCGCAGCAAACGTGGCGATGAACATTGCCTCTCTGGGAGCGAATTCGCGTCTGGTGGGCCTGACTGGGATTGACGACGCGGCGCGTGCGCTGAGCAAAACGCTGGCGGATGTGAACGTAAAATGTGACTTCGTTTCTGTGCCAACTCATCCGACGATCACCAAACTGCGCGTGCTTTCCCGCAACCAGCAACTGATTCGCCTGGATTTCGAAGAAGGTTTTGAAGGCGTGGATCCGCAGCCACTGCATGAGCGTATTAACCAGGCTCTGGGCTCCATTGGCGCTTTGGTGCTCTCCGATTACGCCAAAGGCGCGCTGGCAAGCGTGCAGCAGATGATTGCTCTGGCGCGTAAGGCTGGGGTGCCGGTGCTTATCGATCCGAAAGGGACCGATTTTGAACGCTATCGTGGCGCAACGCTGCTGACGCCGAATTTGTCTGAATTTGAAGCGGTGGCCGGTAAGTGCAAAAGCGAAGATGAACTGGTTGAGCGCGGCATGAAAGTGATTGCAGATTTCGACCTTTCCGCGCTGCTGATCACGCGTTCCGAACAGGGTATGACGCTGCTGCAACCGGGCAAATCGCCACTGCATATGCCGACGCAGGCGCAGGAAGTGTATGACGTGACGGGTGCGGGCGATACGGTGATCGGCGTGTTGGCAGCGACGCTGGCGGCGGGGAACACTCTGGAAGAGGCGTGCTATTTTGCTAATGCCGCAGCGGGTGTTGTCGTCGGTAAACTGGGGACTTCCACCGTTTCCCCGATTGAACTGGAAAACGCCGTGCGCGGTCGGGCCGACACTGGCTTTGGCGTGATGAGCGAGTCTGAGCTGAAACAGGCCGTAGCCAGCGCCCGCAAGCGCGGTGAGAAAGTGGTGATGACCAACGGCGTGTTCGACATCCTGCATGCGGGCCACGTTTCCTATCTGGCGAATGCGCGCAAGCTGGGCGATCGTCTGATCGTGGCGGTAAACAGCGATGCTTCGACCAAACGTCTGAAAGGCGAAACGCGCCCGGTCAACCCGCTGGAACAACGCATGATCGTGCTGGGCGCGCTGGAAGCCGTCGACTGGGTGGTCTCTTTTGAAGAAGACACACCACAGCGTCTGATTGCCGGCATCCTGCCGGATCTGCTGGTAAAAGGCGGCGACTATAAGCCGGAAGATATTGCGGGCAGCAAAGAAGTGTGGGCGAACGGCGGTGAAGTGCTGGTGCTAAACTTTGAAGATGGCTGCTCAACGACCAATATCATCAAGAAGATCCAAAAAGACAGCGATAAATAACAAATGCTGGAAACGTATCGAACTTTTGGATTCGATACGTTTCTTGCTATTGATGCTGCTGTTTTCTTCAACCTAAAGTAAAGGAATAAGGGGAGAAGGGATTTCTCCCCCCGATTTACTTTTACATGACGTTACAATCAGCGTGCGTCACGCTGACCTTAAATCCGACCCCTCTTAGATTTCGTGGGAAACTGTGAACCAGCGCAGTGGTTTTGCGCACAATATGTACAGAATAACTTCGCATCCAGGGAAATACTGAAATTAGAAAAAGCATATGGCCTTAACAGATATTCAATAACTGGAGGGTATGCTCATGAACAGCAATATGTATTCAATGAACAATTTCGATTTCCTGGCCCGTAGTTTTGCCAGGATGCAAGCTGAGGGCCATCCCGTAGATATCCAGGCGATAACTGGGAATATGGATGAAGAACATCGTAGCTGGTTTTGCAAACGCTATGCGCTGTACTGCCAGCAGGCGACGGAGGCCAGGAAGCTAGAGCTGGAACACTAACAGAAAAAACGGGCCTTGCGGCCCGTTGTCGTTTTTACTCTTGCGGATCGACTGACGGGATCGCGGGAGCAGGCTTAACTTCTGCCGTTTTTTCACGCGATTCCAGCTCAGTCAGACGTTGCTCAAGCAGCGCCAGCTTTTCACGGGTACGCAGCAAAACCTGAGTCTGTACATCAAACTCTTCACGGCTTACCAGATCCAGACGGGTCAGTTGTGACTGCAGCGTTTGACGAATTTTCTTCTCGACGTCTTCGCCAAACTCGCGGATCCCTTTCGGCATCGACTCGTGAACCTGACGAGCAATCTGCTCAATTTTTTTCGGGTCAATCATTGTGGTTTCCCTGAACTGGTACGTGTTGTTGCCTATTGTAGTGCGAACTGGCACAGGCATAAACCAGAATTGTGTGAAGCTAAGACGAGTAAAGGCGTTGATGAAGGTAATCAATAGCGTTATAGTTAACCCGCTTATTCTCAGGGCGGGGCGAAATTCCCCACCGGCGGTAAATCAACTCAGGTTGAAAGCCCGCGAGCGCTTTGGGTGCAAACTCAAAGGTCAGCAGATCCGGTGTAATTCCGGGGCCGACGGTTAGAGTCCGGATGGGAGAGAGTAACGATCCAGTCGGGCATGGACCCGCTCACGTTATTTTTTTGCCGCTTAGACGGTACTCCTAAGACTGCCCTGATTCTGGTAACCATAATTTTAGTGAGGTTTTTTTACCATGAATCAGACGCTACTTTCCTCTTTTGGTACGCCTTTCGAACGTGTTGAACTTGCGCTGTCTGCGCTGCGTGAAGGACGCGGTGTGATGGTGCTTGACGACGAAGATCGTGAAAACGAAGGCGATATGATTTTCCCGGCAGAAACCATGACCGTTGAACAGATGGCTCTGACCATTCGTCACGGCAGCGGTATTGTATGCCTGTGCATCACTGAAGACCGACGCAAACAGCTCGATCTGCCAATGATGGTGGAAAATAACACCAGCGCTTACGGTACCGGTTTTACCGTGACCATTGAAGCAGCAGAAGGCGTGACCACCGGCGTTTCCGCTGCGGACCGTGTTACTACGGTGCGTGCGGCAATTCAGGATGGCGCTAAACCTTCCGATCTTAACCGTCCGGGGCACGTTTTTCCGCTGCGTGCTCAGGCAGGTGGCGTGTTGACCCGCGGTGGTCACACTGAAGCAACCATCGACCTGATGACACTGGCAGGGTTTAAACCGGCAGGCGTGCTGTGCGAACTGACCAATGACGATGGCACCATGGCGCGTGCGCCAGAATGTATCGAATTTGCCGGCAAGCATAATATGGCGGTAGTTACTATCGAAGACCTGGTGGCTTACCGTCAGGCGCATGAGCGCAAAGCCAGCTAATCGCAAATTACCACGTTAGTCGCGGTAAGCATAAAAAACCGAAGCCATCTTCCAGGCTTCGGTTTTTTTGTTTCTTGCTCCGATTATTTGGTTCTCACCCGCTTTAATGCCCATGCGCCGCTCATAATGACGAGCAACAGTAAGCACAAACTAAAGGCCAACAAACAGGCCTGCGCCATGTTCATAAAATGCCAAGGCGGGATCAGATACCAGCCTTCTGACTGCTGGTACAGATCGACAAACCACTTTTGTGTACTGCTGAGCGCCACGCCGTCAGGAACAATGGGAGCGTCATAGCCGCAATCTCCTGTGGGTTTAAACCACTCCGGTGCCCAGTTGGCCAGAGGCAAATTAAAAGGGAATGTCGGATCGGTGGAACATCCCTGTACGCCAAACAGCGAATCCGGGTCCGGGTTATGTACAGCATAATGAATGCCGTTAAGTTTGATGGAGAACTTAATGCCCATGATGCTGCCGTAAAATGCCGCGATACAACCGATGAGCTTCAGAACAACATTTTTGGGGTTGATTGCCGCAATCAATCCGCCAAAAACCATCACCAGCATGGCAAAGCGAATATAGACACATTGCTCGCAGGGGGCCATGTAGAGATAGATTTGGAAGAACGAGTGCGCCAGAATAATCAATCCACCCATTGCGCAAGCCATCAACAGCCACAGAAAGCGCTGTTCCTGCCATCTCACCAGGGTATCAACCGGTGTATTGCGTAAGTCTCGCCACGATCCTTTTATGAAAGCCATAGCCGGGTCCCTGTTTATTTTTTCGCGAGCTCTCTGACAAGCTCAGCCATGGAATCAATAGATTTGATATTTTTGGTGTAGATCAGGTATTTACCATTGACGACGTAAGCCGGAACGCCCTGGATTTTGGCGACATCATATGCTGCTTTCCATTTCTCCAGCGTTTGCTGGACGGCAGGATCCTTCAATGCCGCGTCAAAATCAGCCTGGCCCATGCCCGCTGCATCCAACCCTGTTTTGATGAATGAGGTGGGATCTTTACCCTCTGACCAGCGCTCTTTCTTATCGTGGTAGGCGGCGTAATAAGCGAACTTGGCTTTTTTAAACTGTGATTTGGCGTCAAACAATGTAATACCTGCAGCCATGTCCCTGGCAATCATTACGGCAAAGATTTCACTGGCCTGCTTACCGTATTCCCCTTTGGTTTCCAGATGAAACGGAGTGAAAGTAACGACATCGGAGACTTTGTCTGACACGGGCCCTGTCACGGCTTTATCATATTTGTAGCAAAATGGGCAGGCGTAACTGAATACTTTGATCAACGTCTTATCAGCATTGGGAATTGGTTTTTCCAGAACCATATAGTCAGTGCCTTCAGTAAACGCTGATGCTGCAAACGGTGAGGCAAGCGCGGCGGTTAATACCACACTTTTAAATAATGAAGTGATCCATTTAGATGACATAATTAATCCTTAATCTAACGTAATTATTTAAACATTTGGCGTGGATGAACCAGCAATGCACGGTAGTGAGTTTGATTTGGCTTATCGGACAGGACATTAATTTCGACTTTGACTTCTTTTGTTTTGTAGTCAATTTCGTTGATTTTGCCGATGGTTGGCTGTCCAACGTCAAATAAATTAATCGAACCACCAAAGCCAAACATGGTGTCGCGATCCTTTTGATATTCGATAACCGAGGTGATAGGGCTATAAAAATCATAACCGCGCTCTTTTCCGTATTCCCAAATTTGCTGGACGGTCCCTTTTTTCTCGTCAATTTTATATTCGACGAAACGGGAGTATTTCATCGTTGGTAACGCCGGTTGTTCGAGTCCGCGGCCATCGCCGTTGTCAAAAATGGTGAGCGTTCCTTTGCTGGAGAGCCATGCGGTGTGTTGAGTGTAGGTAAAATCGAAATCGGTATTCTCGCACTTGCCATTTTCATCACATTTCAGTGCGTTGCCTTTATCATCAACCGGTTTTAACAGCTTGCTTGCCAGCGCCTTATTCCAGCCTTTAGACGGTGCAAGGATCCACTTAACCTGTTTATCGCGACCGATTTTGACAACCCCCTGATGGCGGGAAGAGATAATGATGGCGTCATCTTTGGCATCAAAGGCGATAGAGTTAACGTGCGCCCAGTTACGACCCGCACCCACGCCGAGGGCATCACCGTAGGGGGTATCTGGCTCCAGTTTTGCCTGCTGGCCGGCATGAGCGAGGTCCACGTTGACGCACACCGCGCCCGCATCTAACGCACCCAGCAGTGCATCACGCATCGGATCGAGAATTTTTGTCAGATCCCACACGTCGACAACACGACCGGATTTGTCGACTTCAATAATCTGGTCGCGAATAGTTTGTACGTGAATGCCATCTTCCTTGCGATAGTCGCGTTTACCCACGCGAAGCAGTACGGTGCCGTTCACCGTTTCGACGGACTCATGCGATGCGTCGAGGAATCCGCGCGGCAGCTTATGGTCGGCCAGAATCTGGCCCATCATATCGAACTCATACCAGTGCTGGCCCTGTACGGCGGTGAAGGTGCCGCGCGGTGTCTCCCGTATGCCCATCAGGTAACCGCGCTTATTGATATCCATGTCATGGCCGTCATAGAAAGTGTCCTGATCCAGCCACCAACGATATTCGCCTTCCGTATCAACGACAAAGGTAAAGGGTGCGATATCAAAGGGTAATGCGCCACCGGCCGGACCAGCATCCAGGATACCGGCATTTTTATCTTTTTCACCATGCCAGTGGAATTCTGCGCCCTGCGCGGTAAAGGTGTGGGTATTCACCAGATAGAGACGGTCTTCAAAGCCAGGTGCGACCTTAATAACGTTTGTTTGCTGTAAATCGGAAATAGAACGGTTATCCATGTAGTGATTAACGATGGCAGATGTTTGCACCACGTAATCTTCCTTGATGGCCTTGCCATTTTCTTTATATTCAACAGTGACCTTATTAGCGAACTTTTGATAAAGGCCAAAAATAGGAACCCCATCGTAGGTGGCGAGGGATTCTTTGCCGACGGTATAGGTAATTGGGACTCCTTTTTCACCTTTACCATGAACGGTAACTTTAACATCCGAAATAACGTGACTATCTAATTCAACCAGTGCGGTAAGAGGGGCGTTTCCGTATGGGTCAACGACTATCGCACCCAATTTTCCTGCGGGCTGGGCTGGTTGGAAACCTGCGGCAAATGAATTCCCTGCGGCAAAGCCAAACGTCAGTGCAAGCGTTCCGGCTAGAAGTGTTTTTCGGTACTGTGTAAACATGGATATATCTCCTTATATTATCTTTAAATATAACAGTGCTGAATATATTATGTTTTTACGATGTGAATATAATAAAAAATGGTATTGCTGATGCTACTTTTATGGTGAATATATTAATATTGATGAAATGTATTATTTTGCAGGTGCTAATTTTTATTATTTTTTGGATGGTATGAGTGCGTTATTTTAAGGGCAATATTTATTATTGCGCAGTGTGATCTTGTCGACATTGTTTTATTTTTTATAACGGTGTTAACTATTTGCATAGCTGCTGGTTTATATGATCGAAATCATATATTTGTTTCTGGAATATGCCACTATAGGAGTATGTCAGAATAAGGTTGTGTAAAATTTTAACGTTAAATGTTTAATGATGTTAAATTTTAAGGGTAAAAGAATGTTTATCGCCTGGTACTGGATTGTATTAATTGCACTCGTTGCAGTTGGTTATTATTGCCATATGAAGCGTTATTGTCGGGCATTTCGGCAAGACCGGGATGCATTACTCGAGGCGCGAAACAAACTCTTTCGTCATTCTGGCGAAGATAACAGCGCGGTTAAGGAACAGGAATAGTCCTTCACGTTCTGCTATGGATGAGCGGATGCTGTAAATTAGCAGGGTGGCATCCGCCCTCTGAATTAGCCGATCCCCATGGACTGGAGGATGACAAGACTTAACCCCATCACCGACATTCCACAAAGTACCCCATAGCTGGGATTATTATTCGGGTCGATCTCTTTTGCCAACGGCATTAGCTCATCGACGGACAGCGCCACCATAATTCCTGCGACTGCTGCCATTATTGCCGCCATCACTACCGGTGAGATCAGGCTCCCCAGAATTAACCACGCCAGTACGCCGCCCAGGATTTCCGCCATGCCCGAGATTCCGGCCCAGAATATCGCCGTACGTTTGGAGCCCGTGGCTGCATAGACTGGACCCGCAACGGCTAATCCTTCAGGAATATTGTGTAATGCGACGGCAAGGGCAATACCAAAGCCCAGCTCGAGGTTGCTGCTGGCGGTAACAAACGTCGCTATCCCTTCCGGGAAGTTGTGCAGGCTAATGCCGAGCGTTAATAAAATCGCGGTACGTTTAATGGAGCCGGGCAGAGGCCGCGTGGTTTTCTGTACCAGATCCTGAGGGTGCGCGTGCGGCAATAGGCGGTCCAGGCCAAAGTATCCCAGTAAGCCAACGATAAACATTCCGTAGCCCAATATCGGCGACATACCTTCAGCAGCCAGTGCGGCTGGGAGCATCTCCATCAGTGAGATCAGTAACATAATCCCTGCGGCGAAGCCTAACGAAAAGGCGAGCACGCGGTTGGAGGGTTTTTGCCCTAACACGCCGAGAAATGCGCCGATAAACGTGGCGGCGCCTGCCAGTAAAGTCAGAAGTAAAGGTACTGACATCGACAAATAAAACTCCTTATCAATCTGCTGTCCGGGTTGGATCGTCAAAATAACTGATGATCTTCATCATGGTTATCTGAGTTCTTCATCAGCCGAATAAGCGTATTGTGGTGGTATCAAAATGACTCCCTCAGTAAGGATATCATCATGTCTTCAACTCGTATGCCAGCATTGTTTTTGGGCCACGGTAGCCCGATGAATGTTCTGGAAGATAACGTTTATACCCGCGCCTGGCAGCAACTGGGGGAAACGTTGCCGCGCCCGAAAGCTATTGTGGTGGTCTCGGCGCATTGGTTCACTCGTGGCACGGGCGTGACGGCGATGGAAGCGCCTAAAACAATCCACGATTTTGGCGGTTTTCCACAGGCGCTGTATGACACCCATTACCCGGCTCCTGGATCACCGGAACTGGCGCAGCATCTGGTTGACTTGCTGGCCCCGGCGCCCGTTACCTTAGACAAAGAGGCGTGGGGTTTTGACCACGGTTCATGGGGCGTGCTGATCAAGATGTACCCGCATGCGGATATTCCGATGGTGCAGCTGAGCATTGACAGTACCAAACCTGCAGCCTGGCATTTTGAAATTGGCCGCAAGCTGGCGGCACTGCGTGATGAGGGCATTATGCTGGTAGCCAGCGGTAACGTGGTGCATAACCTGCGCACTGCGCGTTGGCACGGTGAGAACACGCCATATCCGTGGGCGACCTCATTCAACGAATATGTTAAAGCAAACCTGACATGGCAGGGACCGGTTGAACAGCACCCGCTGGTGAACTATCTCGATCATGAAGGGGGATCGTTATCGAACCCGACACCGGATCACTATCTGCCGCTGCTGTATGTATTAGGTGCCTGGGATGGCAAAGAGCCGGTGACTATTCCTGTTGACGGTATTGAGATGGGAAGTTTGAGTATGTTGTCGGTGCAGGTCGGATGATAAATGCGCCCGATGGCGCTGCGCTTATCGAGCCTACAGTTCATGCTGTAGGCCGGGTAAGACGCAGCCACCACCCGGCACTCTCAGTCATTCGACAAAAATATGCGGATAGAAACGCGAGAGATCCTGCGTGATCAACGCGCGGTCTTCGCGAATGCCGATGCCAGCTGGTTGATCGTTGATTAGCCAGCTGCCGATCAACATATAGCTGTCGCCAAACTTCGGTAGCTGATGGAATTGCTGCACGATCATACCTTCTTCGCCGTACGGCCCTTCCACTGCTTCGATCGTTTTACCGTTTTCGATAATGGAAACGTTCGCGCCTTCACGTGAGAAGATCGGCTTTACGACGAATTTATCCATCTGAGGATAGTCATCTTCGGCGAAATACGCAGGCAGCAGATTCGGATGATCCGGGAACATTTCCCACAACAGCGGTAATAACGCTTTGTTGGAGATGATGCTCTTCCAGGCTGGTTCCAGCCAGCGAACGCCAGCGTCTTCCAGCTTGGTGGAGAACATTTCGCGCAGCATGAATTCCCACGGATAGAGCTTGAACAGGTTAGCAATGACCTGATCTTGCATATCCGTGAACTGACCTTTTTCACCAAGACCAATATCTTCGACATAGAGGAATTCAGTGGCGATTTCAGCTTCGGCAGCGCAATCCTGCAGATACTGGATGGTTCCGCGGTCTTCCACCGTATCGCGACAACAGGTCAGATGTAGCAACTGAAAACCATACTGCTCACGCAGCTCGGCGAAACGCTCGATCAGCTTTTCCTGCAGACTGTTGAATTGATCGCTGCCTTCCGGCAGGTTGCCTGCATTGAGTTGGTCTTCCAGCCAGATCCACTGGAAAAACGCAGCTTCGTACAGAGAGGTTGGCGTATCGGCGTTGTTTTCTAACAGCTTAGGCTCGCCCGTGCCGTCCCACACCAGATCGAGACGCGAATAGAGCGACGGTTGCTGTGTCTGCCAGGACTGGCGGACAAAGCCCCAGGTATGCTTCGGAATGCGAAACTTGGTCATCAGCTCATCGCTGGCGATGACCCTTTCCACCACTTTGAGGCACATTTGATGCAGCTCTGCGGTGACCTCTTCCAGCTTTTCGACCTGAGCAAGCGTGAGCTTATAATACGCATCCTCACACCAGTACGGCTCGCCGTACATAGTGTGAAAGTTGAAACCGTATTCGGTGGCTTTATCGCGCCAGTCCGGGCGCTCAACAATACTGACTCTTTCCATGACGGTCAGCCGCCCATTGAACGTGTGGTAGTACCGCTTGCGCTACGCTGCATGGTGCTCTGTTTAGCCACAGATTCGCCAAATCCACCGCGGGTTACGGTAGAGGTGGTAGCCGGTTTCGGCGCCATGGCGGTTTTCGGTACGGTCATGGTGCGACCCGGCGTTGCGGCGCCGTAATTTTTGCCGCCAGCATCCGTATATTTGCCGTATGCCGGGCTGGCCGGATTTTTCGAGCTGAACAGCGGCTGCTGAGCGCCCATACCGCCACCCATCATGCGGCCCATCATATAGCCTGCCATCAGCGGCATCCAGAAGCTGCCGCTGCTTTGATTCTGCGCCTGAGCCTGGCCTTCACCGGTCGGCGCCATGCCCGCTTGTGCAGGTGCCTGTTGGCACTGGCCTTCGCCGAATTCAGCGATACAGTCTTCGCGAGTGGCGTATTTTGGCGCGGTGCGTTCAGCTTCTTTCAGCGCATTGTTAAACGCGGTGGTACATTCGGCGCTTTTACCCGGATTAGCTGCAGAGCAGTCGTCCGCGTTCTGATAAAGCGAAACCGTTTCGTCACTCTTTTCACAGCCCGCGAGCATAAAAACAGCGGTAACTGCCAGAGCGACAGGAGTCAGGTGGCGCGCGCTCCAGCTTTTGCGGAACGAGGCGTGATGTATAGATTTTGTCCGTTTCATTTATGTCTTCCAGGACCCAGTGGTAACTCTGCTCAGAATAGAGGATGACTGGTCGAAATTGAAGCGGGAAGAGGCGAGAATGCGGAGGAAGGGGCGGATCTTTACGTTGTCTTACGTTCAGACGGGGCCGAAGCCCCGTCATCAGCATCAGTTACGGAACGGGTTGTTACCGTTGCTGCTGGTTGAACGTGCAGCCGTTGGTTGAGCCGCAGGCATATTGCCGTTGCTGTTAAAGTCATTCACAGCGGCATCTTGCTGCGGATTTTGCGGCGCTACGTTATCCGGAGAAGTCGGAATCGGTTTACCCAGCGTATTATTCAGCGCCACCAGATCCTGCTCGTTCAGCGTACCGAGCGCAGATTTGACGTTAAGCTGGTTGATAAGATAGGTATAACGCGCATTCGCCAGTTGCTGCTTGGCGTTGTACAGCGTGGTGGTGGCATCCAACACATCCACGATGGTACGGGTACCTACGGAATAGCCTGCTTCCATCGCATCTAAAGAGCTTTGGGCAGAGACAACCGCTTGTTTGTACGCGTTAATGCTACTGATAGAAGCATTAATGTTGTTGAACGAAGAACGCACGGTTTGCACCACGCTGCGGTGTGCGCTTTCCAGTTGTTCGCTCGCGCCAACAAAGTTGTACTGCGCTTGTTTCACCTGCGAGTTAACCATCCCACCCTGGTACAGCGGCAGCGAGAAGTTCAGACCGATTTTGTTCTGGCCCATGTTGCTGTCGTCGTACTGGGAGGTGTTGGTTTTCGACCCGTTGTAGGAGGTGTCAGAAACGCCGGTAGAGGCGGTCAAACCCAGCGTCGGTAAGTGACCATCCTGCGCCAGACGAATCTGTTCACGCGCCAGATCCTGGCTCAAACGCGCCTGCAATAATGAGAGGTTGCGGTTTTCTGCTTCTTTCAGCAGCGCGTTCACCGCTTGCGGTTTGTTGGTTTTAAAGCCATCAATGTTCAGCGAAGCCAGTTCCGGGTAGTAGTTACCGGTCACCTGGCGCAGCTGTTCTACCGCGTTGTCGAGATTGTTACGCGCGGTAACTTCGTTCGCCAGTACGGTATCGTATTGTGAACGGGCGTTCTGTACGTCAGTGATGGCGACCAGGCCCACGTTAAAACGCTGTGTGGTCTGATCTAACTGACGATAGACCGCATCTTTCTGTGCCTGAGTGTAAGACAGCACGTCAATCGCGTTCAGTACGTTAAAATAAGCGGTAGCGGTATTCAGGATCAGCGTTTGCTGATCGGTCTGATACGTTACGTCCTGGATGCCTGCTGATTTTTCTTGCAGCGTCAGGGCACGCCATTTAGACATGTCGAACAACGTCTGAGTCAATTGTAATGACGCGCTGGTTGCGTTGGAGTTGACGCCATTTGCATCACGGTAGCCATTGCTGTAGGTGTAATCGGCACCTAAACCTAGTTGCGGCAGTAATGGGCTACGCGCTTCGTTAATTTTTTCGAATGCAGCATCGCGATCGGCGGCGGATTTACGCAATTCCGGGTTGCTCAGGCGTGCTTGCTGATAAACCTGCATCAGGTTTTCTGCCTGGCTCAAAGTAGTGAACCCCGACAGGCTCAGGCCGATAAGGATGGGGAGCAATTTCTTCATTTGCATTCCTTGTTGTGAAGCAGTATTTAGCGCTGATCAAATTGTAAAAATATTTGCTGATTCTAGCAGAATCCGCCACTTCAAAAAGTTGGCGTTACGTGCCATACGGCGTTAATTTGCATCAATTTAACACAAGGGCGTTCAAACATCAGTCAAACGACCTTGAAATTCACATTTTAATCACTATTGGTTTCAGGACAGCACAATGCGTAAACCAGACAACTTGCCAATGACTTTCACTAAAAATGATGTAGAAATTATTGCACGAGAAACGCTATACCGCGGTTTTTTTTCACTGGATCTTTATCGGTTCCGCCATCGCCTGTTTAACGGTGGTATGAGCGGTGAGGTAAAGCGCGAAATTTTTGAGCGCGGACACGCGGCAGTCTTGCTACCCTTTGACCCTGAGCGGGACGAAGTTGTTCTGGTCGAGCAGATCCGTATCGCGGCGTTTGATACCAGCGAAAGCCCGTGGCTCCTGGAAATGGTGGCCGGAATGATTGAAGAGGGCGAAACCGTTGAGGATGTGGCTCGTCGTGAAGCGATGGAGGAGGCTGGGCTGGAAGTTAAACGTACCAAGCCCGTTCTGAGCTATCTGGCAAGCCCTGGCGGCACCAGTGAGCGCCTGTCTATTTTAGTTGGCGAAGTGGACGCCACGACCGCGAGCGGGATCCACGGTCTGGCTGATGAAAACGAAGATATTCGTGTTCATGTGGTGAGCCGGGAGCAGGCTTATCAATGGGTTGAAGAGGGGAAAATCGACAACGCGGCTTCTGTCATCGCCTTGCAATGGTTACAGCTGCACTATCAAGAGTTAAAAACTGAGTGGAAAAAATGAAGCGTTACACACCTGACTTCCCTGAAATGATGCGCCTGTGCGAAACCAACTATTCGCAATTGCGCCGCCTGCTGCCACGTAATGATGCAGCCGGTGAAACAGTGAGCTATCAGGTAGCAAACGCACAATATCGGTTAACGATCGTTGAATCGACCCGATACACTACGCTTGTCGCGATCGAACAAACGGCACCCGCGGTCACTTACTGGAGCCTGCCGTCATTGACAGTCCGCCTGTATCATGACGCGAGGGTGGCCGAAGTGTGTTCGAGTCAGCAGATCTTTCGCTTCAAAGCGCGGTATGATTATCCAAATAAAAAGTTGCATCAACGCGACGAAAAGCATCAAATTAATCAGTTTCTGGCCGACTGGTTACGGTACTGTTTAGCACATGGAGCGATGGCGATTCCGGTTTATTAGCGTCGTGAAACCTAAGGACACCATTTGGAAAGCCTGTTAACCCTTCCTTTGGCTGGTGAGGCCAGAGTCAGGATCTTACAAATTACAGACACTCACCTGTTTGCCGAAAAGCATGAAACGCTGCTGGGTGTAAACACCTGGGATAGCTATCAATCCGTACTGGATGCAATACATGCAGAGTCGCCTGAATACGATCTGATCGTCGCGACTGGTGATTTGGCGCAGGATCAATCCGCTGCGGCCTATCAGCATTTTGCTGAGGGCATCGCAAGCTTTCGTGCGCCCTGCGTTTGGCTACCGGGCAATCACGATTTTCAGCCGGCAATGTACAGCGCGCTACAGGACGCGGGGATCTCACCCGCTAAACGCGTTTTTATTGGTGAACAGTGGCAAATCCTGTTGCTGGACAGCCAGGTATTCGGCGTTCCCCACGGTGAATTAAGCGAATTTCAGCTCGAATGGCTGGAACGTAAACTTGCCGATGCGCCTGAGCGCAATACTTTGCTGCTTCTGCATCATCATCCTCTGCCAGCAGGTTGTAGCTGGCTCGATCAGCATAGCCTGCGTAATGCCGCAGAGCTGGATAACGTGCTGGTGAATTATCCTCGTGCCAAGTATTTGTTGTGTGGGCATATTCATCAGGAACTGGATTTGGACTGGAACGGACGCCGCCTGCTGGCGACGCCGTCGACCTGTGTGCAGTTTAAGCCACACTGTTCCAACTTCACGTTAGATACCATCAGCCCCGGCTGGCGGACGCTGGAGCTTTTTGCTGACGGGACGTTGCAGACTCAGGTACGCCGTCTGCAGGGTAATCGGTTCCACCCTGATACCGCTTCAGAAGGCTACTGATGTCTACGCTTCTTTATCTTCACGGATTTAATAGTTCTCCTCGTTCGGCGAAGGCATGTTTGCTGAAAAACTGGCTGGCGGAGCATCATCCGCACGTTGAGATGATCGTACCCCAACTGCCACCGTATCCGGCCCAAGCCGCAGAGATGCTGGAATCGATCATTCTTGAACATGGCGGAGAGTCGCTGGGAATTGTCGGTTCCTCACTAGGAGGCTATTACGCCACCTGGCTGTCGCAATGTTTTATGCTGCCCGCGGTGGTGGTGAACCCTGCTGTCCGACCTTATGAACTGCTGGTCGACTATCTCGGTCAAAACGAGAACCCCTACACGGGGCAGCAATATGTGCTAGAGTCACGCCATATTTACGATCTTAAAGTCATGCAGATTGACCCGCTGGAAGCGCCGGATTTGATCTGGCTGCTTCAACAAACGGGCGATGAAGTGTTGGACTACCGCCAGGCGGTGGCGTATTACGCCTCCTGCCGCCAGACAGTTATTGAGGGCGGAAACCACGCATTCACGGGCTTCGAAGATTATTTCAACCCGATTGTCGATTTCCTTGGACTGCACAGTTTCTGACGATCAATTCGAATTGCTTATTTAAACCATGACGCAAACTTATAACGCTGATGCCATTGAGGTACTCACTGGGCTTGAGCCGGTACGCCGTCGCCCGGGGATGTACACCGATACAACCCGTCCGAACCATCTTGGACAGGAAGTGATTGATAACAGTGTGGATGAAGCACTGGCGGGCCACGCAAAACGCGTGGACGTGATTTTACATGCCGACCAGTCTCTGGAAGTTATTGATGATGGCCGCGGCATGCCGGTAGACATTCACCCTGAAGAGGGCGTTCCGGCGGTAGAGCTGATCCTCTGTCGTCTGCACGCAGGCGGTAAGTTCTCCAACAAAAACTATCAGTTCTCTGGTGGTTTACATGGGGTGGGGATCTCCGTGGTCAACGCCCTGTCGAAGCGTGTGGAAGTGAATGTGCGCCGCGACGGGCAGGTGTACAACATCGCGTTTGAGAACGGCGATAAGGTGCAAGATTTACAGGTTGTCGGTACCTGCGGTAAACGCAATACCGGAACCAGCGTGCACTTCTGGCCGGATGAAAGCTTCTTTGACAGCCCGCGTTTTTCCGTTTCGCGCTTAACGCACGTACTGAAAGCCAAAGCTGTGCTGTGCCCAGGCGTTGAGATCACCTTTAAGGATGAGGTCAATAACAGTGAACAGCGCTGGTGCTACCAGGATGGCCTGAATGACTATCTGAGCGAAGCGGTAAATGGCCTGCCGACGCTGCCGGAAAAACCGTTTATCGGTAATTTCAGCGGTGAAACAGAAACCGTGGACTGGGCGCTGCTCTGGCTGCCGGAAGGCGGCGAGCTGCTGACTGAAAGCTATGTGAACCTGATCCCAACCATGCAGGGCGGTACGCACGTTAACGGCCTGCGCCAGGGTTTGCTGGATGCAATGCGCGAGTTCTGTGAATACCGCAATATTCTGCCGCGCGGTGTGAAGCTGTCGGCGGAAGATATCTGGGATCGCTGTGCTTACGTGCTGTCAGTAAAAATGCAGGATCCGCAGTTTGCCGGACAAACCAAAGAGCGCCTCTCTTCGCGGCAGTGCGCGGCATTCGTCTCTGGCGTGGTGAAAGATGCTTTCAGCCTGTGGCTGAACCAGAACGTGCAATCAGCCGAACTGCTGGCTGAGATGGCGATTTCCAGCGCCCAGCGTCGTCTGCGGGCGGCGAAAAAAGTGGTGCGTAAAAAGTTGACCAGCGGTCCGGCGTTGCCGGGGAAACTGGCGGACTGTACCGCACAGGATCTTAATCGCACCGAACTGTTCCTCGTCGAAGGTGACTCGGCGGGCGGATCGGCTAAACAGGCGCGCGATCGTGAATATCAGGCGATCATGCCGCTGAAAGGTAAGATCCTCAACACCTGGGAAGTCTCTTCCGATGAAGTGTTGGCCTCGCAGGAAGTTCACGATATTTCGGTGGCGATCGGCATCGATCCGGACAGTGATGATCTGAGCCAGCTGCGCTACGGTAAGATCTGTATTCTGGCGGATGCGGACTCCGATGGTTTGCACATCGCCACGCTGCTGTGCGCGCTGTTTGTGAAACACTTCCGTACGCTGGTGAAACACGGTCACGTCTATGTGGCGCTGCCGCCGTTATACCGTATCGACCTCGGTAAAGAGGTGTATTACGCGCTGACGGAAGAAGAGAAAGCGGGCGTGCTGGAGCAGTTAAAGCGCAAGAAAGGCAAGCCGAACGTGCAGCGCTTTAAAGGTCTGGGTGAAATGAACCCGATGCAGCTGCGTGAAACCACGCTGGATCCGAATACCCGCCGCCTGGTGCAGCTCATCATCGATGACGAAGACGATCAGCGTACCAACGCAATGATGGATATGCTGCTGGCCAAGAAGCGTTCTGAAGATCGCCGTAACTGGTTGCAGGAGAAAGGCGACCTGGCGGATCTCGAAGGGTAATTGACCGTGAATGCCTGGTGGCGCTGGGCTTACCAGGCCTGAGGATTGCAATATAAGCCGGATACGTCTGTTTATGGCGTTATCCGGCAAATCGACAATCTTAAATGCCAGACTCCAGAATACGAATACTCATGTCCAGCACGTCGCCTTTCACGGCTTCGCTATAGGCTTTCATATGCGGTGTCTGCAAATGCGCTTCAAGATGCGCAATGCTTTCCCACTGTTCAACCATCACGATTGAGTCCGGGGCTGTGGTCTGAAAACTGACGCCAGCAGCATGATCGACCATCGGCGCGTAGCCGTGGCAGCCTTCTTCTTTCAATACGGTTGGAACGATTTTAGCGAATTGATCCAGTACCGCCTGGCGGTGATGTTGACCTGGACGTGTACGGATTTCTGCAATAACGGTAAGCATGGTTAACTCCTTCTAATTCCAGGTTACCAGTTAACCAAAAATTTCGTTCAGATGCTTGCGATATTCTGCGATATAACGCGGGACGTCCGGCATTTTAATCACGTCATTGGTGATAAAGGTCGGCAGCGCTTCCATTCCCAGGAACTGGTTTGCTTTATGGAACGGGAGATAAACGCCATCAACGCCAACGCCATGGAAGAACTGATCTTTTTCAGTAAAAGCTTCCATCGGTGCGTTCCAGGTCAGTGACAGCATGTATTTTTTGCCCTGAATCAGCCCACCGGAGCCGTATTTTTTAGACGCATCTGAACGCGTGCGACCATCGCTGGCGTACAGCGTACCGTGACCTTCGGTAAACACGTCATCAATGTATTTTTTCACGGTCCACGGCGCACCCATCCACCAGCCAGGCATTTGCCAGATAACCACATCGGCCCAGACGAAGTTCTGTACTTCATCAGGAATGTCATAGTCGCTGTCGGCGCGCACGATTTTAACATCATGCCCGAGGTCGCGCAGAAGGCCATCCGCGACCTCGGTCAGGGTGTCGTTTAACTGACCGTTGGAGTGGGCGAATTTTTTCGCACCATTGATAATCAGAATGTTGCTCATTTTGTGTCCTTAGGGAAATACGTTTGAAGACGATTTTACCCCTACCAGCGACGCGGTGAAATTAGCAAAATGTGCAAAGTCTTTTGCTATTTGAGCAATAATAACGCAATTACCAACTGACCTTCGCTTCAAAGCCACCTTGCGGAGCGTTGCCAAACGAGGCTGACATTCCATGCAATATTGCGATACGGCGGACAATCGATAGGCCGAGACCGCTGCCGGTCACGCTTTGTCCCGGTGGACGATAAAAGCGTTCCCCGATGTGCATAAGGACCTCTGGCGCAACGCCAGGACCATTATCCTTGACGCTAAAATTCCGGGCGTTGAGCGTCACTTCCACAATGCTACCCCGGGGGCTGTAGCGGATCGCATTATCCAGTAGATTTCGTACCATCAGGCTCAGCAACAGCGGCTGTCCTGTGCGCATGATGTTGTGCGCGTTAATCTGCAAACGCACGTCGATGTGCGCCTGCTGGGCTGGATGGTAGATATCCATCACCGCGGATTGCAAAAGCTCCTCCAGCGAGATTTTCGCCACATCCTGAAGATTGTCGAGGGAGTCGAGGCGTGAAAGCGTCAGTAACTGATCGACCAGTCGGGTGGCGCGTTCAATTCCCGCATGCAACTGTACCAGCGCTTTTTCCCGCGTTTGCGGGTCGTCGTCTGACAGTTGCACCACTTCCGTTTGTACTTTAAGCGCGGTCAACGGGCTGCGCAGCTCGTGGGCAGCATCAGAAGTGAAGCGCCGTTCGCGGACCATCATGGAATGGGTGCGGGTAAACAACTGATTGAGCGATTCAACCAACGGGCGCACTTCGCTAGGTACACCTTTCGGATCGAGCGGCTCTTCCGATTCCGGTGAGCGCCAGCGCAGAGCCTGCGCCAGTTTTTTCAGCGGCCTGAGTTCACGGCTAATCATGACCACCAGGATTAGCAACATCAGCGGCAGCGCAATCAACCACGGTGTTAACTGGGCGGTGACGATCGACAGCGCCATATCCTCTCGATACTCCCACTCCTGGCCTACCACAATGCGGTATTTGCCGTCAGCGGAATTCAGCCACAGAAAACGCCATGCGTCGTTGTCCCCCTTGAGTTGGCCATCGGTAAAGCCTTCGCGGGTGTAGCTGTAGGGAATGTCCTGGCCGTTGTCGCCATCGTGCAATACCATTTTGCCGTCGATGGTGAAGATGGCAAACGTCAGCGCGTCGTCATCAATATGGCCGTGCTTGAGCTTCTTCGGCGTGCGAGCCATATTGCTTGAGGTGGTGACGTCGCTGATATCCAACGTGCTAAGCCGCTTGGCGAACAACATCAGTTGGGTATCAAACAGCTCATCGACATTGTCGGTGGTCTGCTTCCAGGCTACAAAGCTCGAAACGGCCCAGGTTGCTGATGCCAGAATCAGAAAAATAAGCGTTAGCCTGACGCGCAGGCTGAGGCGTTGTGTGAGTTTCATGCGTCACCCAGGGTGTAGCCAATGCCATGCACGGTACGGATAAAGTCGCTGCCGAGCTTACGGCGTAAGTGATGGACGTGTACCTCAATCGCATTGCTGGAGACGGTTTCGTCCCAGGTATACAGTTTTTCTTCAATCAGTTTGCGGGGCAGGACGCGACCCTTATTGCGCATCAGCAGCTCCAGTAGAGCGAACTCTTTGGGTTTGAGAGACAAAGGCTCATCTGCCGCCGTGGCAACCAGCGCGCCGGGATCGAGCGTCACCTGACCATGGCGCAATATGTTGCTCGCCTGGCCGCTGGCACGGCGCACCAGCGCCTCCAGTCTGGCGGCAACTTCGATCAGCGCAAAGGGTTTGCACAGATAGTCATCCGCGCCGAGACGCAGACCCTCAACGCGTTCCGCCAGCGCGTCGCGAGCGGTCAGAATCAGCACTGGCTCCTGCTTCCCGTTGGCTCGCCATTCGCGCAAGATGTCCCGTCCGTCGATGCCTGGCAGCGTCAGGTCGAGGATCACCGCATCATAAGGGGCGCTGTAGAGCGCTTCTTTCCCCTGGCGACCCTCGGTAAACCAGTCGATGCTGAAACCCATTTTACTCAGACCTGTTTTCAGGCCGTCGCCGATCAATGTGTCATCTTCGATCAGTAAAATACGCATATGTTCTTCCCTGCAGCCGCGCTCATTAGCGTCAGTAAACCTTGTGACTACAGCCTCTGTACAGCAAAAAAAGTATCTTTTTTTGCCTTAAGAACTTGTTAAGGATTAACTTATTTAATAGTCGTAAACCAAAATGAAAGGGAGACATGACGATGAAAAAATTAGCTGCAATGGTTGCCGTAATGGCACTGTGTTCCGCACCTGTTCTGGCAGCGCAGCAGGGCGGTTTCTCTGGACCGACAACCACCACGCAAAGCCAAAATGGCGGATTTGTCGGCCCGAATGGTAGCAGCGCGACGGTAGAAAGCGCCAAATCACTGCGTGATGACACTTGGGTTACCCTGCGCGGGAACATCGTTGAGCGTATTTCCGACGACCTGTATGTGTTTAAAGATGCGACCGGCACAGTGAATGTGGATATCGACCACAAGCGCTGGAACGGCGTAACCGTCACACCGCAGGATGTGGTTGAAATCCAGGGGGAAGTGGATAAAGACTGGAACTCCGTTGAAATCGACGTGAAACAGATTACCAAAGTTGCCAAATAATCCCCATCAGGGCCGCACTCGTGGCCCTTTTCTTTGTGACTCAACACGCCAGATAGGGTAGTATCTGCGGCAATATTGCCCTTCAATAGAGGGGTACAAAGTTGAGGAACCACGATTAATGAGCGATATGGCAGAGCGCCTGGCGCTGCATGAATTCACGGAAACCGCCTATCTGAACTACTCCATGTACGTCATCATGGACAGGGCGTTGCCGTTTATTGGCGATGGTTTGAAACCCGTTCAGCGTCGCATCGTGTACGCGATGTCCGAACTGGGGCTGAATGCCAGCGCCAAATTTAAAAAATCCGCCCGTACCGTCGGTGACGTACTGGGTAAATACCACCCACACGGCGACAGCGCTTGTTATGAAGCGATGGTGCTGATGGCGCAGCCTTTCTCTTACCGCTATCCGCTGGTCGACGGGCAGGGGAACTGGGGGGCGCCGGACGATCCGAAATCCTTCGCGGCGATGCGTTATACCGAATCCCGCCTGTCTAAATATGCGGAAGTTCTGCTGGGTGAACTCGGCCAGGGAACGTCGGACTGGGTGCCAAACTTCGACGGCACCATGCAGGAACCGAAGATGCTGCCTGCGCGTCTGCCAAATATTCTGTTGAACGGCACGACCGGTATTGCCGTTGGTATGGCGACGGACATTCCGCCACACAACCTGCGTGAAGTGGCGAAAGCGGCGATTACCCTGATTGAGCAGCCGAAAACGACGCTGGATCAGTTGCTGGACATCGTGCAGGGGCCGGATTACCCGACCGAAGCGGAGATCATTACCTCGCGGGCAGAGATTCGTAAGATTTACGAAAACGGACGTGGCTCCGTACGTATGCGTGCGGTATGGACGAAAGAAGACGGCGCGGTGGTGATTTCCGCACTGCCGCATCAGGTTTCCGGGGCAAAAGTGCTGGAGCAGATCGCCGCTCAAATGCGCAATAAAAAGCTGCCGATGGTAGACGACCTGCGCGACGAATCGGATCACGAAAACCCGACCCGTCTGGTGATTGTCCCGCGCTCCAATCGTGTGGATATGGAGCAGGTGATGAACCACCTGTTTGCCACCACCGATCTGGAAAAAAGCTACCGCATCAATCTGAATATGATCGGTCTTGATGGTCGTCCGGCGGTGAAAAATCTGCTGGAGATCCTCACCGAATGGCTGGCGTTCCGCCGCGATACCGTACGTCGTCGCCTGAACTATCGTCTGGAAAAAGTGCTTAAACGCTTGCATATCCTTGAAGGTTTGCTGGTGGCGTTCCTCAACATTGACGAAGTGATCGAAATTATTCGTCATGAGGATGAACCTAAGCCCGAGCTGATGTCGCGGTTTGGCATTTCTGAAACCCAGGCTGAAGCCATTCTTGAGCTGAAATTGCGCCACCTTGCCAAACTCGAAGAGATGAAAATCCGCGGCGAGCAGGATGAGCTGGCGAAAGAGCGCGATCAGCTGCAAGGCATTCTGGCTTCCGAGCGTAAAATGAGTAACCTGCTGAAGAAAGAGCTGCAGGCTGATGCCGAGGCCTATGGCGACGAACGCCGCTCTCCGCTGCAGGAACGTGAAGAAGCGAAGGCGATGAGCGAGCACGACATGCTGCCGTCAGAGCCAGTGACCATTGTGCTGTCTCAGAGTGGTTGGGTGCGTAGCGCGAAAGGCCACGACATTGATGCGCCGGGATTAAGCTATAAAGCGGGCGACAGCTTTAAGTCTGCGGTGAAGGGTAAGAGCAACCAGCCGGTGGTGTTCGTGGACTCGACCGGACGCAGCTACGCCATCGACCCGATTACGCTGCCGTCGGCGCGTGGACAGGGTGAACCGCTGACCGGGAAGCTCACGCTGCCGCCGGGCGCGACGGTTGAGCACATGCTGATGGAAGGCGACGATCAGAAACTGCTGATGGCATCCGATGCGGGTTACGGTTTTGTCTGCACCTTCAACGACCTGGTAGCTCGTAACCGTGCTGGTAAAGCATTGATTACGCTGCCAGAAAATGCGCGCGTTATGCCGCCGGTTGTGATTGAAGATGAAACCGATATGCTGCTGGCAATCACCCAGGCCGGTCGCATGTTGATGTTCCCGGTAAGCGATTTGCCGCAATTGTCAAAAGGCAAAGGGAACAAGATTATCAATATCCCTTCAGCGGAAGCGGCGAAAGGCGAAGATGGCCTGGCGCAGCTCTACGTGCTGCCGCCACAAAGCACGCTGACTATCCACGTCGGTAAGCGCAAAATTAAACTGCGTCCTGAAGAGTTGCAGAAAGTGACCGGCGAGCGTGGCCGTCGCGGTACGCTAATGCGTGGTCTGCAGCGTATCGATCGCATTGACATTGACTCGCCTCGACGCGCCAGTCACGGCGACAGCGAAGAATAACGCTACCGTCCGGCTCTCCCTGTTTTAGCCCGGGGAGAGCCAACGTTAAAAATTCCCGTGAAACCGTTGTTTATTCGTGCGTTGCGATTAACAATACGCTTTTCCAGAGAGCCGCCCTTAACAAAGCCCTAACCTGATACTGCGTGATGAATCAGGTGACGTAAAATGCCAGGCTCTTAGGCCTCAGAGGTTGTTATGCTATATATTTTTCGTTTAATCATTACTGTTATTTACTGCGTTCTGGTCTGTATTTTCGGTTGCATATACTGTCTGTTCAGCCCACGAAATCCAAAACACGTCGCAACGTTCGGTCATATGTTTGGCCGCCTGGCTCCCCTTTATGGCCTGAAGGTTGAGTGCCGCATGCCGGCAGACGCGCAGAACTATGGTAATGCTATCTATATTTGTAATCATCAGAACAACTATGACATGGTTACCGCTGCGAATATTGTTCAGCCGCCGACGGTGACGGTAGGTAAAAAAAGCCTGTTGTGGATCCCATTCTTCGGGCTGCTGTACTGGTTAACCGGCAACCTGCTGATTGACAGAAACAACCGTACCAAAGCGCACAGCACCATTGCGGCGGTGGTGAATCATTTCAAAAAACGTCGTATTTCTATCTGGATGTTCCCGGAAGGAACGCGCAGCCGTGGTCGCGGTCTGCTGCCGTTTAAAACCGGCGCGTTTCATGCGGCGATTGCGGCGGGTGTCCCGGTTATTCCGGTGTGCGTTTCAACTACCTCGAACAAGATAAAACTCAACCGACTCAATAATGGTCTGGCGATTGTAGAGATGTTGCCACCGGTAGATATTAGCCATTTTGGGAAAGATCAGGTTCGTGAACTGGCAGCGCATTGTCGTACGCTGATGGAACAAAAAATCGCAGAACTCGATAAAGAAGTTGCTGAGCGGGAAGCCGCCGGTAAGGTTTAATCCGCGCAATTCGGGTTTGTTACAGGAAAAGATTTCCTGCGTGTTAATCGCCAGTTTTTCATGGAGTTTATATGTCATTCAGTCGGCGTCAGTTCATTCAGGCATCGGGGATCGCACTGTGTGCAGGTGCTGTTCCGCTGAAGGCTAATGCTGCCGGTCAGCAACAACCGTTACCCGTACCTCCGCTGCTGGAGTCCCGTCGGGGGCAGCCGTTATTTATGACGCTGCAACGCGCCCACTGGTCCTTCACGCAAGGCACGCGCGCACCTGTCTGGGGGATTAACGGTCGCTACCTGGGACCGACGATCCGCGTCTGGAAAGGGGATGACGTCAAACTTATCTACAGCAACCGTCTGACTGAAAATGTCTCGATGACTGTCGCTGGATTACAGGTGCCAGGCCCGCTGATGGGCGGCCCGGCGCGCATGATGTCCCCTAATGCAGACTGGGCACCAGTGCTGCCGATTCGTCAGAATGCCGCTACGCTGTGGTATCACGCCAATACGCCAAATCGTACTGCCCAGCAGGTTTATAACGGTCTTGCCGGGATGTGGCTGATTGAAGATGAAGTGAGTAAATCACTGTCTATTCCCAACCACTACGGCGTGGATGATTTTCCGATCATTATCCAGGACAAGCGTCTGGACAACTTTGGTACGCCGGAGTACAGCGAACCCGGCAGCGGTGGTTTTGTCGGTGATACGCTGCTGGTCAACGGGGCGCAAAGCCCGTATGTCGAAGTCTCTCGCGGCTGGGTGCGTTTGCGTTTGCTGAACGCTTCAAACTCGCGTCGTTACCAGTTGCAAATGAGCGATGGCCGCGCGCTGCATGTGATTTCCAGCGATCAGGGCTTTTTACCTGCGCCCGTTTCGGTGAAGCAGCTCTCGCTGGCGCCTGGCGAGCGCCGTGAGATCCTGGTGGATATGACTAACGGAAATGAGGTCTCTATCACCTGTGGTGAGGCGGCCAGCATTGTCGACAGGATCCGCGGATTCTTTGAGCCTTCCAGTATTCTCATCTCCACGCTGGTATTGACGCTGCGCCCGACCGGTCTCCTGCCGCTGGTGACCGACAGTCTGCCAATGCGCCTGCTGCCAACGGAAATCCTCAGTGGTTCACCGATTCGCAGCCGTGATATCAGTCTGGATGACGATCCCGGCATCAACGGTCAGCTGTGGGACGTCAACCGCATGGATATTACCGCTCAGCAGGGCTCCTGGGAGCGCTGGACGGTACGGGCGGATATGCCTCAGTCTTTCCATATCGAAGGCGTCTCGTTCCTGATCCGTAATGTGAATGGCGCAATGCCGTTCCCGGAAGACCGGGGCTGGAAAGATACCGTCTGGGTCGACGGCCAGGTTGAATTACTGGTCTACTATGGACAACCTTCCTGGGCTCATTTCCCGTTCTACTTTAACAGTCAGACGCTGGAAATGGCGGATCGTGGCTCGATCGGACAGATGTTGGTGAACCCGGCGCCGTAATGCGCCGGAGTTTCCGTTACGCCCGCCAGAACATGCGCGAGAACAGGATCAGAATGGGGTAAATCTCCAGACGCCCCATGATCATGGCCGCGCACATCAGAAGTTTTGCCTCCTCGTTTAAGGTGCCAAACGTCGTTGCGGTGATGCCAAATCCCAGCCCCATGTTATTGATGCAGGCGGCAACGGTGGCGAAAGAGGAGAAGAGATCGTAGCCCATCAGATTGAGCGCCCAGATAAAAAAGCTGGTAAATAAAACGTAGAGAAAGAAAAAGCTCCATACCGAACGCACTACTCGGTCACTTACCACGTTATTGCCCACTTTGATATTCAGCAGGGCGCGAGGATGCGCGAGCTGATGTAACTCCTGACGGCATTGCTTGAACATAATCAAAAAACGCAGCACCTTAATCCCCCCGCAGGTCGAGCCGACACAACCGCCGAAGAAACTGGCGCTGAGCAGCATGAATATCGTGTGCGAAGGCCACTGCGCATAATCCGCCGTCGACAGGCCATTATCTGTCAGCATGGAGCTGGCCAGAAAAAAGGCATGCACCAGGCTGTCCGTGATCCCGTACATACCCGCCCGCCAGACCTGCCAGGTAGCGATCAAGGTGACAACTAGCGCAATAAGCAGAAAGAAACGCAGCTCGGCATTACGACGAAAGGGCTTAAAGGTACGTTTCACAATAGCTACGTACCAGAGGGTGAAGTTAAACGCAGACAGCAGTGAAAACAGTCCGGCGACTAACTCAATAGCGTGGCTGTTATAAAAGCCGATGCTCTCACTACGGGTGGAAAATCCGCCGAGAGAGACCGTCGACAGCCCGTGGCATAAGGCATCGAAAAACGACATCCCGGCAATCCAGTAGGCCAGAGTACAAATAAGGCCGAGAATGACGTAGGTCAGCCACAGCGTACGTGCGGTATCAGCAAGCCTTGGCGTGAGGCGTTCTTCTTTAAAGGGACCTGGCATTTCAGACTGATACAGCTTCATACCACCAATACCCAGCAGGGGTAATACCGCCACGGCAAGGACAATAACCCCCAGACCGCCAATAAAATTGAGCTGAGCCCGATAGTACAGATACGATTTCGGCAAGGCGCTGACGTCGTCAATTACCGTAGCGCCAGTGGTGGTTATCCCGGAAACCCCTTCGAACAGGGCATCGGCAAAGGAGAGATTTAAGCCATCGTCCATCCACATCGGCATGGCGCTGATAAACGAAAACAGCAGCCAGAACAGGACGATAATGACGAAGCCATCCCGGGTTCGTAGTTGAATTCCTGCATGTTTGGTTGCCAGCCACGCTCCACCGCCGAGGGTAAAGAACGTCATAAATGTGCTGAAAAAGGCGAAAAAGCTCCGCTCTTTATTTAACAGAGCAATGGTCATCGGCGGCAGCATGGAGAAGCTGTAGAGAAGAACCAGAAATCCGCATAGGTGAACAACTACCCGTAACTGGGAAATATGCAGTGAATCGTTGAGTCGCAATGAAAAATCCCCCGCCGAAAAAGAGTTATCTCAGCTGGCCGGCATGGTGTTAATTATGAATGATAAAAATGGGCGTCGTAAAATTTAACAATTTAAATCACTTTCTACTTGTCTGACTCAGACTCCACTTCATTTCTTGCCGACATACAGCGTATAATCCCCGGCCTTTGATTATTTTTTTACCATTTTTGGAAGCACTATGAGCGCAATATCCCTGATCCAGCCGGACAGAGACCTTTTCTCCTGGCCGCAGTACTGGGCTGCCTGTTTTGGCCCGGCACCATTTTTGCCGATGTCACGCGACGAAATGGACCAACTTGGCTGGGATAGCTGCGACATCATTCTGGTTACCGGCGATGCATACGTCGATCATCCCAGCTTTGGCATGGCAATTTGCGGCCGTATGCTGGAAGCGCAGGGCTTTCGTGTTGGGATTATCGCCCAGCCGGAGTGGAACAACAAAGACGATTTTATGCGTTTGGGTAAACCGAACCTGTTCTTTGGTGTAACCGCAGGCAACATGGATTCGATGATCAACCGTTATACCGCCGATCGCCGACTGCGCCATGACGATGCATATACGCCAGACAACGTGGCGGGCAAACGCCCGGACCGCGCGACGCTGGTCTATACCCAGCGCTGTAAGGAAGCATGGAAAGATGTGCCGGTTATTCTCGGCGGTATTGAGGCCAGCCTGCGCCGTACCGCGCACTACGACTACTGGTCTGATACCGTTCGTCGCTCCGTGCTGGTGGATTCAAAAGCCGACATGCTGATGTTCGGTAACGGCGAACGTCCGTTGGTGGAAGTGGCGCATCGTCTGGCGATGGGTGAAACTATCGATCAGATCCGCGACGTGCGTAACACCGCGATTATGGTTAAAGAAGCGCTGCCGGGCTGGAGTGGGGTGGATTCCACGCGTCTCGACACGCCGGGCAAAATTGACCCGATCCCGCATCCGTACGGCGAGGATTTGCCGTGTGCCGACAACAAACCTGTCGCACCGAAAAAGCAGGAAGCGAAAGCGGTAACTGTACAGCCGCCGCGCCCGAAACCGTGGGAAAAAACCTACGTGCTGCTGCCGTCCTTCGAAAAAGTGAAGGGCGATAAAGTGCTGTATGCACATGCGTCGCGTATCCTGCACCACGAAACCAACCCAGGCTGTGCGCGCGCGCTGATGCAAAAGCATGGCGATCGCTACATCTGGATCAACCCGCCAGCCATTCCGCTCTCTACCGAAGAAATGGACAGCGTCTTTGCGCTGCCGTACAAGCGCGTGCCGCATCCGGCGTATGGCGACAGCCGCATTCCGGCCTACGAGATGATCCGTTTCTCGATCAACATTATGCGTGGCTGTTTTGGCGGCTGCTCGTTCTGTTCGATCACCGAGCACGAAGGCCGCATTATCCAGAGCCGCTCTGAAGACTCGATCATCAATGAAATCGAAGCTATTCGCGACACCGTTCCGGGCTTTACCGGCGTGATTTCCGATCTCGGCGGCCCAACGGCGAACATGTATATGCTGCGCTGTAAGTCACCGCGTGCGGAGCAAACCTGCCGTCGTTTGTCATGCGTCTACCCGGATATCTGTCCGCATATGGATACCAACCACGAGCCGACGATTAACCTCTATCGCCGTGCGCGTGATTTGAAAGGCATTAAAAAGATCCTTATCGCTTCAGGTGTGCGCTATGACATCGCGGTCGAAGATCCGCGCTATATCAAAGAGCTGGCGACCCACCACGTGGGCGGCTATCTGAAGATTGCGCCAGAGCATACTGAAGAAGGCCCGCTGTCGAAGATGATGAAGCCGGGGATGGGCAGCTACGATCGCTTTAAGGAATTGTTTGACACTTACTCTAAACAGGCCGGTAAAGAGCAGTACCTGATCCCGTACTTTATTTCTGCGCATCCTGGGACGCGTGACGAGGATATGGTGAATCTGGCGCTGTGGCTGAAGCAACGTCGTTTCCGTCTGGATCAGGTGCAGAACTTCTATCCATCACCATTGGCGAACTCCACAACCATGTATTACACCGGGAAAAACCCGCTGGGTAAAATTGGTTACAAGAGTGAAGACGTGGTGGTGCCGAAAGGTGATAAACAGCGTCGTCTGCATAAAGCGCTGCTGCGTTACCACGACCCAGCCAACTGGCCGTTAATCCGCCAGGCGCTGGAAGATATGGGGAAAAAGCATCTGATCGGTGGCCGTCGCGAATGTCTGGTTCCGGCGCCTACGCTGGAAGAGATGCGCGAAGCGCGTCGCCAGAACCGTCATACCCGTCCGGCGTTGACCAAGCACACGCCTGTGGCGCATCAGCGCCAGACGCCTGCCGCGAACAAAAAACGTGGGAAAGTAGCAGGGCGCTAATCTGTCATGCCCGGGAGTGAAATGTTTACCGGGCCTGAAAGACCGTCGGCCGGATAAGGTGCCATCTGGCAGAAGTGCTCAGTAATTATGCCTCACGAATTCTGGCCGCTAATGCGGCCAGTTTTGCATCATCCGCCCGTTCACGATCGTGTGACGACAAATATCCTTCATACTGCTCGAAAAATTGGTTCTGCTGCGATTCAATCGGCTTCCAGTGGGGCAGATCTGTGCACGTGGTCTACGTCGAAATTCAAATCAGTAAAGGCCCGACGAGAGGTCGGGCAGGAGAGAAGGGGTTAACCGCCGAACTGGTCCGGGTCTGGTCCCAGACGTTTGCCCTGATCGAGCTTTGCGATTTCGCCTAATTCATCTTTATCCAGGCGGAAGTCCCAGACGTTAAAGTTTTCTGCGATACGCGCAGGGGTGACTGATTTCGGAATAACCACCAGGCCGCTATCCAGATGCCAGCGGATGACAATCTGCGCCGGTGATTTGCCATATTTCTCTGCGAGATCGCGGATGATCTTTTGATCAAAGACGTCTTTGCCGCCCTGCGCCAGCGGGCTCCAGGATTCGGTCTGGATTTTATGCGTTGCGTTCCAGGCGTGCAGTTGGCGCTGTTGCATAAGCGGATGAAGTTCTATCTGGTTAATCACCGGTGGTACGCCGGTTTCATCCATCAGTCGCTGGAGATGATTGATCTGAAAGTTACACACGCCGATGCTCTTAATCAGCCCTTCTTTTTGCAGATCGATCATGCTTTCCCACGCTTCAACGTAGTGGTCGATCGCCGGAACCGGCCAGTGCATCAGATAAAGATCGAGGTAATCGAGCCGGAGTTTCTCCATGCTTTCGAGCAAGGCTTCCCGAGGGCGTTTCTGGTCATCATTCCATAGCTTGGTGGTGATGAATAACTCTTCCCGCGGTACGCCCGCATCGCGTATTGCTTTGCCGACACCTTCTTCGTTTTTGTACGCCGCAGCGGTATCAATTGAGCGATACCCCACTTCCAGCGCTTTATGAATGGCGGTGATGACCTCTTCATTACTTGCCTTCCAGACCCCCAGGCCCAGCTGCGGCATGACGTTACCATCCTGTAGTTTAATAATGGTTGGACCGGTCATAATTCCTCCCCTGAATTGAGTTTACCGAGGCAAGCCCCGGTAAGTTAGGTGTGACTTAAGTCTGGCCTATCCTCGTCATACTTCAAGCTGCATATGCGTTGGCTTTATTACGTGGCCCATCCATGGGCCTCGCCCTTTCAGGGCCGCTGCAAGCAGCGTTCAAATCTGCTCCCGGCAGGTTTGTCGTTTCACCCCCAGTCACTGACTTATGTAAGCTCCTGGGGATTCTCTCCTTTGCCGCCTTTATGCAACTCGAAATATTTAGAATATAAATACCCAAAAATGAAAGGCGGAGGTGAAAAAAACTTAGCGGGCAGCTTCGTAAATCCGACGGCTGACCTCGAGCGTAATGTCCTGATGTTCGCCCAGTTTCGTACCGCCGTGCGCTTGCAGTTTTTCCAGTAGCGCTGGGATGGAGCTACCGTCCAGGCCGTAGTCAGACAGACGAGTCGGTACGCCCATTTGTTCGAAGAAAGCGCGGGTTGCGGCAATAGCGGCGTCGATGCGTTGGTCATCGGAACCTTCGGTGATATTCCAGATACGCTCTGCGTATTGCAGCAGTTTGGCACGTTTGGTATCGCGTTTTTCATTCCACAGCGCTGGCAGAACGATAGCCAATGTTTGAGCATGATCCAGACCGTGCATTGCGGTCAGTTCGTGGCCCAGCATATGCGTTGCCCAGTCCTGTGGCACGCCTGCGCCAATCAGGCCGTTCAGCGCCTGGGTTGCCGCCCACATAACGTTCGCACGCACGTTGTAATTTTCCGGCTCCTGCAATGCTTTCGGGCCTTCTTCTACCAGCGTAAGCAGAATACCTTCAGCAAAGCGATCCTGAATTTTCCCGTCTACCGGATAAGTCACATACTGCTCAACGGTATGTACGAAGGCATCTACGACGCCGTTCGCAACCTGACGCGGCGGCAGGGTATAGGTGTAAACCGGATCCAGCACGGCGAATACCGGCTGCACAAATGGGGTCATAAAGGCCAGCTTATCGCCGGTGGTTTTACGCGAAATGACCGCGCCGGAGTTAGATTCAGAGCCGGTTGCTGGCAGGGTTAATACGGAGCCCATCGGGATAGCGCTTGTTACGTCGTTGCCGTGGGTTTCCAGAATGCGCCATGGATCGATGCCGTCAGCGTATTGTGCCGCAGCCGCGATGAATTTGGTGCCATCCAGCACCGAACCGCCGCCTACCGCCAGCAGGAACGTCACTTTCTCATCACGCACGATTTTTACCGCGTTCATCAGCGTTTCATAAGACGGGTTCGGCTCAATACCGCCAAACTCCAGCACGTCCAGGCCTTTCAGCGCATCCTGAACCTGTGCCAGGACACCGGTTTTTTTCACGCTACCGCCGCCATAGGTAACCAATACGCGAGCATCCTGAGGGATTTGATCGCGCAGCTCAGCAATCGCACCTTTACCAAACAGAATGCGGGTTGGGGTATGGAGATTAAAGTTGTTCATTGCTCGTTCCCTTATGTGGGTAAAAAAAGAGGGCAGGAGAGTGTCTGCCGGATGATGAACATTGTGGTCGTCAGCCGCGCTGCTCTCAATGCTCATTTCTGCCGATGTCTTGCCCATTTCTACAGACTGCTGGAGAAAACGGATAAATCTGCGCATTATGTCATGGTTGCAAACCGATGATGAAATGGTGCTCTATGAACCGTGATGAGATCTGCCTCCTGCTGACAGATAAAATTAAGCAGCTGAAAAACAATGAAAATAAACTCAGCGAACTGCTGCCAGATGTCCGCCTGCTGCACGGCACTGAGCCGGCAGCGCGTACACCGGTAATGTATCAGCCAGGAATCATATTTCTCTTTTCGGGACATAAAATTGGTTATATCAATGAACGTGTATTTCGTTATGACGCCAACGAATACCTGTTGCTAACCGTACCGTTACCCTTTGAATGTGAAACGTATGCAACGCCGGAGGTTCCCCTGGCCGGTATCTACCTGAATGTCGATATTCTGCAATTGCAGGAGCTGTTGATGGACATTGGGGAAGATGAGCTGTTCCAGCCCGCCATGGCGGCCAGCGGGATCAACTCCGCGACGCTTTCTGACGAAATTCTTTGCGCCGCTGAGCGCCTGCTGGATGTGATGGAGCGACCGCTGGATGCGCGTATTCTGGGGAAACAGATTATTCGCGAGATCCTCTACCATGTGCTGACCGGGCCGCGCGGCGGCGCATTACTGGCGCTGGTTAGCCGCCAGACGCATTTCAGTTTGATAAGCCGTGTGCTAAAGCGCATTGAAACCAAATACACCGAAAATCTCAATGTCGAACAGCTGGCGGCAGAAGCGAACATGAGCGTGTCGGCGTTTCATCATAATTTTAAAGCGGTGACCAGCACGTCGCCGCTGCAATACCTGAAGAGCTATCGTCTGCATAAAGCACGGATGATGATGATCCACGACGGGATGAAGGCCAGTGCGGCTGCCATGCGCGTCGGCTATGAGAGCGCATCGCAATTCAGTCGGGAATTCAAACGTTTCTTTGGCGTAACGCAGGGGGAGGATGCAGCCAGAATTCGAATGATGCAGGGGAGTTAAACTTGCTCAGCGCTGGCCTGATAAGCGAAACGTCATCAGGCGAAAATGCCGGGGGAACCCCGGCCTACGGTTAATACTCAGGCGCTACAGTATTTTTTTTTAATCACGACAAACAGGGTACCCAACAGACCCGCGGTTAACAGGGCAATCGGCAGGATCATTAAAAAGGTCATCACCTGATCTTCATGGCGTTTGACGAACGGGATCATGCTCAGCGCATAGCCAAAGCCGGTGACGACGGTGACCCACAGCAGACCGCTCAGCCAGTTAAAAAACTGGAACCGACGGTTTGGCAGGCCCGAAATTCCCGCCATTGTTGGCAGCAAGGTACGAACGAATGCCAGGAAACGCCCAGCCAGCAGTGCCATCAGCCCGTGTTGGTCAAACATGCAGGTAGCGCGCTGATGATATTTATCAGGTAATTGCGCCAGCCAGCCTTTTACCGTCCGTGTGTTGCCCAGCCAGCGTCCCTGAATGTAGCTCAGCCAGCAGCCCAGACTGGCTGCGGCAGTCAGAATAGCTATGGTAGGTATAAAACTCATCACGTCCTGAGCGATCAGCGCCCCTGCCAGCAATAACAGGCTGTCTCCGGGTAAAAAGGAGGCAGGCAGCAGGCCATTTTCTAAAAACAGTGTGGCGAACATTACGAAGTACACCACGCTCACAACGTGCGGATCCGCCAACGCGGCAAAATCGTGTTGCCAAAGCGCGGAGACAATATCTTGAATGACTACCATGGACTTTCCTGTGGAACAGCGTTTATGTGTGGATTGTACTCCTGAATTGTCCGGGATGCCTTGATCCCGGACGCAACAATTGCAGACTTTTCCACCAGAAGTGTCTGCATATATGTCCATCTATGGCAATTTTACTCGATTCGGGCAAATCCTGCGGCCAAATCGGCAATCAGATCGTCAACATTCTCTAAACCGATATGCAAACGGATGAGCGTTCCACTGAAGTCCACCTCGCCTTGGGGACGGATTGCCGCAATGTGTTCCGGCTGATTTGCGAGAATCAGCGACTCAAAACCGCCCCAGGAGTAGGCCATGCTGAACAGGCTGAAGTGGTCCAGATACGCGGCCAGCTCTTCATGATTTAGTTTCTTATTCAATACAAATGAGAACAGACCGCTGCTGCCGGTGAAATCACGCTTCCAGAATTCGTGGCCTTTACTGCCGGGCAGCGCGGGGTGGTTCACGCGGGCGACCTGCGGATGGCTGGCCAGCCACTCTGCGACCTTTAAGCTGCTTTCATGATGTTGGCGCAGGCGAACGCTTAGCGTACGCAGTCCGCGGCTGGTCATATAGGCGGTATCGGCGTCCAGCATTTGCCCCATCAGATAGGCATTTTCGCGCAGTTGATCCCAGCAACGGGCATTAGCCACCGCAGTGCCGACCATGGCGTCGGAATGGCCAATCAGATATTTGGTGCCAGCCTGAATAGAAATATCGATGCCAAAATCCAGCGCTTTGAACAACACCCCGGCAGCCCAGGTGTTATCAATTATGATGATCGCATCCGGCGCGACGCTTCTGACGGCGGCAACAATAGCAGGAACATCATGTACTTCCATGGTGACAGAGCCGGGAGATTCCAGAAATACGACTTTAGTGTTCGGCTGTATGTGCTTCACAATATCGGCACCAACCAGCGGATCGAACCATCCGGTGGACACGCCGAGTTTGCCGAGAATTTTGGTGCAGAAATCCTGGCTGGGTTCATAGGCGGTGTTGGTCATCAGCACATGATCCCCTTGTTCCACAAAGGCGAGGATGGTGTTGGCAACGGCCGCCGCGCCGCAGGGGAACAACGCGCAACCCGCGCCGCCTTCCAGTTCACACATTGCCTCCTGCAGGGAAAAATGCGTCAGGGTTCCGCGACGTCCATAGAAAAGCGCACCGTTAGCACGGTTGTGTGTAGCCTGCTTTTTGGCCTCTACGGTGTCAAACACTAGCGAAGAAGCGCGCTGGATCACGCTATTTACCGCGCCCAGCGTGTACTTTTTACTGCGTCCTGCGTGAACGAGTTTGGTTTCAAGTTGCTTATCTGCCATGTCGTCTTACCTGTTTTTATACGTCTGGATGTCTAAACTACCATGAATCAAAGATGACGCATCCTGCAGAACGGTCATACAGTAGAAAATAATCTCAAAATGCTTCTGGTGACTTTTTTACTGCGTAAGCGCAAGGAAAAGAAACCAAAGGTGCGGCAATATGTAAATAGTAATGAGAACGACTATCAATTCGACGTCGTTTTGATATCATTACGCTCAGATTTTGTGATTTGCGTCCTGGAGATACAGAGTGGGTAATAATTTGATGCAGACGGATCTTTCCGTCTGGGGTATGTATCAGCACGCCGATATCGTGGTTAAGTGCGTGATGATTGGGCTGATTTTGGCATCAGTGGTCACCTGGGCTATCTTCTTTAGTAAGAGCCTTGAGTTCTTTACTCAGAAACGCCGCCTTAAGCGTGAACAGCAACTGCTGGCGGACGCCCGCTCTTTAGACCAGGCAAATGAGATTGCTGCAGGATTTGATGGCAAAAGCCTGGGCGCACAGTTGATTTACGAAGCGCAGAACGAACTGGAATTGTCAGAAGGCAGCGACGACAACGAAGGTATTAAAGAGCGTACCGGCTTCCGTCTGGAGCGTCGTGTGGCGGCGGTAGGTCGTCATATGGGACGTGGTAACGGCTACCTGGCCACCATCGGGGCTATCTCTCCATTTGTGGGTCTGTTCGGTACTGTATGGGGCATCATGAATAGCTTCATCGGGATTGCACAAACCCAAACGACCAACCTGGCCGTTGTTGCGCCGGGTATCGCAGAAGCTCTGTTAGCGACGGCGATCGGTCTGGTCGCGGCAATTCCTGCGGTCGTTATCTACAACATTTTCGCACGTCAGATTGGCAGCTATAAAGCGATGCTGGGCGATGTCGCGGCACAGGTATTGTTGCTGCAAAGTCGCGATCTGGACCTGAACGCTAGCGCTTCTGCCCATCCGGTACGTGCTGCGCAGAAATTACGTGTAGGATAATGTTCCATGGCAATGAGCTTTAATGAAAACCTGGACGATAACGGTGAAATGCATGAAATCAACGTGACGCCGTTTATCGATGTTATGTTGGTTTTATTGATCATCTTTATGGTGGCCGCACCGTTGGCAACGGTGGATGTGAAGGTGAATCTCCCGGCTTCCACCAGTACGCCGCAGCCGCGTCCGGAAAAACCGGTTTACCTGTCTGTTAAAGCCGATAAGAGTATGTTTATTGGCAACAATCAGGTGACGGATGACACCATGATTAGCGAATTAAATACGCTGACCGATGGGAAGAAAGACACCACGATTTTCTTCCGTGCGGATAAAACCGTCGATTATGAAACCATGATGAAAGTTATGGATACGCTGCATCAGGCGGGTTTCCTGAAGATTGGTCTGGTCGGTGAAGAGACCGTGAAAGCGAAGTAATCCTGATTGCCGGGTAATGGTTGTTGCCTTACCCGGCCTTCCTCTCCTGATTTAACTCTCCCCACACGCCCTTATCTGTCCTCATCCAGTGCGACTGCCGTTATCCTGGTGGGTTCGTAGTTCCCTTCAGACAGTTTACGCGTCAGGCGTAAGGTGGCTGTTTCTCGCTTGAGTATATGCTGGTATGTGCTCTCCAGCCGGGCCATGATTTTGTCCCGTAGTTCTGGTTGCTGCTCCATAATGGCTTCAATCGCGGCGCCATAGATCTCTTCTTTAGCCTGTAGCGCATAAATTTCGCGACGATTTTGCCATTTCATCCGCACCAGCGCGGCGGGAATAGAGACCATCTCCTGGGCAACGCTTTCCAACGTCGCATTTTTATTGGCAATCAATACGGCCAAATTTTGCTTTAAGACAAACTCATCGCTTTTATGGTCATCTAAAGCCAAATAAACATTATTATCCTCAACATCTTTCATTTTATTTCTCTTCCAGAGAATAAAAAATAGGATCGCTGGTCTCACGCGTAATTAAATTAAGCCAAATTTTATTGCCCTGTTCATTTACGCTGGCTGTTTTTGTAGATAAAATTTTACTTAATTCTTGAGCGTTAATGTCGCCTTCCGCTTGTAGTGAATTGAGCAGGCGAGTGAAGGACTCAATTTTCGCGGCACGAAACAGGCGCTCTTTTAAATGGCGATCGCACTCTTCAAATAACATATTGCGCGCCTGGCCGTTAGCTGTAGAGCTAATCAAAATATCGGGTTCGTAATCGCTTAATGTTCTCTTTCCCTGAGTCAAATTTTCACTATTATCTGTGGGACTGGTATTAGTAGATGAGCTGGATAAGTGAAAACGCGAGGGAACAAGATGCTCGGGAAGCATGTTGAAATATCCTTTGATGCCAATGATATGTTGTTCTAAATAAACCAGGCTGCGTTGACAATAGCATGGCGTAATTTTAAAATCAAAAAAAATGGAGCCAGTATATGAACAGTATATTTTATTCTGTTATTACCCTGCTATTGCTTACCTGCGGGGTACTTTTGTTGATGCGCAGTGCAAATAAAAACCGATATGCAGAAAATGGGCACTCTGAAAACCAGCCGGAAATGCTGAGTAAAGAAGAGGGGGAAGATCATTTTTCGGTACTGATGAATTCGATTACCCCAGTATGGTATTGGCGCGTTAATCACGAATATATCGATTTTATCCACTCAACGATCAAGCGGATGACAATGGTGGAGCTAAATGAGACGCCAGGGCTATTTGATGCACAGCGGCGTTGTAGCGATCTCAACTCTGCGGTGTATAAATATTACGACAATATAAAAAAGCGCTGTCTGAGCGGTGAGAAAGTCCCGCATGCCGATCTGGATGTGCTTAACTTACGCCAGTGCTTCAGGGAGTTCAGTCTGGAGGCTTATCCTGCGCTTGTCGCGCTGGTGTGGCCGGAATTTCAACGTCCAGAGATCAAAGCGGAAGGGGTGTGAAGGGATTGGCTGGCCCTGTTACGTGCCGGGGAGGCTAACGCCGCTTCCCGGCACAGAGTTACAAACGGCTATTTGTCAGATGAGGCCTGC
Organism: Citrobacter sp. Cb004; assembly: GCF_030337065.1. NCBI lineage: Bacteria > Pseudomonadati > Pseudomonadota > Gammaproteobacteria > Enterobacterales > Enterobacteriaceae > Citrobacter > Citrobacter sp. Cb004. The sequence goes on from NZ_JAOWCH010000071.1 coordinate 253,775, forward strand.
CACAGGTTCAGCTTACCATCCGCGACATGCTTATCGATCTGCGCCAGTTCTTCGGCGCTGAACGTCAGGTTAGACAACGCCTGAACGTTCTCCTCCAGTTGCTCCGGTCGGCTGGCGCCAATTAATACCGACGTCACCCGATTGTCTTTCAGCAGCCAGCTTAAGGCCATTTGCGCCATCGACTGTCCGCGCTGTTGCGCCATTTCATTGAGCAAACGCAGGCTGTTAAGGTTTTCTTCCGTCAGCATATTTTCCGTCAGCCCACGAACTTTTTTCCCTTCACGCTGCATGCGTGAACCTTCCGGAATGCCGTTGAGGTATTTCCCCGTCAGCAGCCCCTGGGCCAGCGGCGTAAATGCGATGCAGCCCATGCCGTTGGATTCCAGCGTATCCAGCAGACCGCTGCTGTCTACCCAACGGTTAAGCAGGTTGTAAGAAGGCTGGTGGATCAGCAGCGGAATTTTCCATTCCCGCATCAGCTCGGCCATTTTCTGCGTACGCTCCGGGGAATAGGATGAGATGCCGACATACAGCGCTTTACCGCTTTGCACCGCATGGGCCAGCGCTGAGGCGGTCTCTTCCATTGGCGTATTTTCGTCAACGCGGTGCGAGTAGAAGATATCGACATAGTCGAGGCCCATGCGTTTCAGGCTCTGGTCGAGGCTGGCGAGCAGGTATTTGCGCGAACCGCCAGAACCGTATGGCCCTGGCCACATGTCATAGCCTGCCTTGGTGGAGATGATCAGTTCATCACGATAGTGTGCAAAATCCTCGCGCAATAATCGGCCAAAATTCTCTTCTGCGCTGCCCGGAGGCGGCCCGTAGTTATTGGCTAAATCAAAATGCGTGATGCCTAAATCAAATGCTTTACGCAGCAGAGCGCGCTGTGAATCCAGCGCCTGAACGTGCCCAAAACTGTGCCACAAACCCAGTGATAGCGCGGGTAAACGTAAACCGCTGCGCCCGCAGTAGCGATAGAGCATCTGCTCGTAACGTTCAGGATTGGCAAACCAGTCCATGAGATCTCCTTAGTGCAGGTGAATTTCGAAACAACGTTTCTATTCTAGCGGGTTCATGGTGAATATCCCGTTCACCAGGTCACACTGGAATGAAAAACTGGGCAAAAACAGACCACTGTGCTTTGCTTAAAAAAACATCGATCTGGAGTGCTGCCATGCCGCGTCTAACTGCCAAAGACTTTCCGCAAGAATTGCTCGACTACTATGACTATTACGCTCATGGCAAAATAACGAAACGCGAGTTTCTCAATCTTGCTGCGAAATATGCAGTCGGTGGTATGACGGCGCTGGCATTATTCAATGTATTGAAACCCAATTATGCCCTCGCAACGCAGGTGGAGTTCACCGATCCTGATATCCTGGCGGAATACATGACTTATCCTTCACCTGAAGGGCATGGTGATGTGCGTGGGTATCTGGTTAAACCTGCGAAAGCGACGGGGAAAGTTCCGGCGGTAGTGGTGGTGCATGAGAATCGTGGGCTGAATCCGTATATTGAGGATGTGGCACGGCGGGTGGCGAAGGCGGGCTATATTGCACTCGCGCCTGATGGATTAAGTTCAGTGGGGGGCTATCCTGGCAATGATGATAAGGGTCGGGAGTTGCAGCAGCAGGTTGACCCCGTAAAGCTGATGAACGACTTCTTTGCCGCCATTGAATTTATGCAGCGTTATTCAGGCGCGACGGGAAAGGTGGGTATCACCGGATTTTGCTACGGTGGCGGCGTATCGAATGCCGCAGCCGTTGCTTTTCCTGAACTGGCCTGCGCAGTGCCTTTTTATGGGCGTCAGGTTCCTGCATCAGATGTCCCTAAAATCAAAGTGCCTTTATTACTGCACTATGCGCAATTAGATACCCGAATTAATGAGGGATGGCCTGCCTATGAAGCGGCGCTCAAAGCCAATAAGAAAGTCTATGAGGCATATATCTATCCCGGCGTTAATCATGGTTTTCATAATGACTCGACCCCGCGTTATGATAATGCTGCCGCTGATTTGGCCTGGGAGCGTACTCTTGCATGGTTTAACAAATATTTGCGATAGAAAACAAGGGATTATTTAATGCTTCAGGTTAATTATCTGAATAATAATGCTAGCTAATTTCATTAGCATTCATGTTGATATAGTGTAAATAATATTGGATGTACTTAAGAAAGTAAAAAAATAAAGAATGCATTATATCTTCTCTGTTGCCTGCCGATAACAAGGATAAGTATCGCCTGATGGCGAATTCCTCATCAACGGCAAGGAAATTATTATGCGTTTGCTGAAAAACTTCACTATTCGTATTGTCATGTTGGCAATACTGGGACTTTTTTGCCTGCTCTGGTCGGGCGTGGGTTTATTCAGTCTTCATTCTTTATCAAAAATATCTGAAGGCAATGATATTGACCGTCATCTTGTCCATCAGATGACGGTACTCAGTCAGGGGAACGATCAGTATTTTCGCTTCGTAACGCGCTTAAGTCGCGCCATGGATGTCAAAATGAGCGGCGGAACGCCTGATTTTGCACCAGCGCAGCAGTCCCTGGAGAATATGAGCAAAAAACTCCAGGAGATGAAAACGTTGTCTCCGGGGCCTATGGATCCGGACGTTGCCGCGGCGGTACTGACGAAGTGGCAGGCGCTGCTGGATAACGGGGTGATTCCGCAAATGCAACTGGCGCAGCAGGGCACGCTTACGGCCTTTGCGGAGCATGCCAGCACCGTTACGCCAGCGCTGAGCCGTGAATTTGGCGCCAGTGCCGAACGTTTTAACGCCACGGCAGGTGAGCGGCTTGATACCACGCGCGTCATGGTCGATGGCAAAACGTCTATCATCCGGACGCTAATTATTACCGCCGTGATCCTCGGTATTGCCCTCCTGTTCTTCACAGACCGTTACCTCGTCGCCATGATGGTGAAACCCTTGGGACGTATCCGCCAGCAGTTCCAGCAGATTGCTCAGGGCGATCTCAGCCATCCAATCGAAGATTTTGGCCGTAACTGCGTGGGCCAACTGGTGCCGTTATTGTGCGCGATGCAGGACAGCCTGCGCGAAGCCGTCAGTACAATTCGCTCAGGTAGTGACAACATCTGGCGAGGGGCTACGGAAATTTCCACCGGCAATAACGATCTCTCATCGCGTACTGAGGAGCAGGCTGCGGCGCTGGAAGAGACCGCTGCCAGCATGGAGCAACTGACCGCAACGGTAAAACTGAACGCCGAAAACGCGCGTGAAGCCAGCCAGCTTGCCGATACGGCGACAGAGACGGCAGGTAAAGGGAGCAGCCTGGTTTCAGAAGTGGTTGAGACGATGGACGGCATTGCCGCCAGCTCTAAACAGATCGCGGAAATTACGTCGGTTATTAATAGCATTGCCTTCCAGACCAATATTCTGGCGCTGAACGCGGCAGTTGAAGCTGCCAGAGCAGGTGAGCAGGGGCGTGGTTTTGCCGTTGTTGCCGGTGAGGTGCGTAACCTCGCCAGCCGTAGCGCCGGGGCGGCGAAAGAGATTGAGACGCTGATTGGCGAATCGTCGCGTCGCGTCGATCAGGGCGCTCGACTGGTTAAAGAGACGGGATTAACCATGGAGGCGATTTTGCGCGGAGCCACCGAAGTGACCGTTATCATGAAGCAAATTGCTTCTGCCTCAGAAGAACAGAATAAGGGCATCTCGCAGGTGAGCGTGGCGATCACGCAGATGGACAGCGTAACGCAACAGAACGCCGCGCTGGTAGAGCAAGTTTCCGCCGCGGCTGTGGCGCTTGAACGGCAAACGGAAGAGCTGCAACGCTCGGTACAACAGTTCCGCCTTTCAGCAAACGATGTGCAGTACGCCGCCGCCAGCACCGCTTCCCCTTCAGCAGACAGCAAAAGGTCTGCAGCCGCTAAAAAGGATGAATGGGTGTCCTTTTAAGCGGGCATAAAAAAGTACGTGATACCTCTGGTCTTTGCTTAAAAAATCGCTATATAATTTATTATATAGCGATTGGAGGTTATGCATGGACAACCATTTTGGAAAAGGTTTGATGGCCGGATTAAACGCGTCAAGTGCGGATAGCGCACGCACGGCGGCCAATTTTTGTGCTGATTATAAACGCGGTTTTGTGCTGGGATTTTCTCATCGAATGTTTGAAAAAACGGGCGATCGACAGCTCAGCGCGTGGGAAGCGGGGATCCTCACGCGTCGCTATGGGCTGGATAAAGAGATGGTTATGGATTTCTTTAAAGAGAACCAGTCCAGTACAACAATTCGTTTTTTCATGGCTGGCTATCGTCTCGAAGCTTGATCCGAAAGGGGTATTATCTTGCTTTAATTAATTACACTATTGACCTACGCCTTCGTTTTGTTGCTCCGCCGAAGTATTATAATGCACATAACCATATAAAAAGTGTGGTAAATGGCGCGCCGATCGCAATATGCAACATGCGAAAGGTGCAAAATAAAAGCCAGGTCTTCGCAACGGAATAACTATAAAATGACTGGAGATAACTCTCTCATCAATTCGAACGGCATCAATCGCCGTGATTTCATGAAGCTTTGTGCAGCACTGGCCGCTACCATGGGGCTCAGTAGCAAAGCCGCCGCAGAAATGGCCGAATCAGTTTCTCGTCCTCAGCGTCCACCGGTTATCTGGATTGGTGCGCAGGAGTGTACGGGTTGTACTGAATCGCTACTTCGCGCGACACACCCTACAGTGGAAAACCTCGTTCTGGAGACAATCTCTCTGGAATACCATGAGGTACTCTCTGCCGCCTTCGGCCACCAGGTCGAAGAGAATAAACATAACGCTCTGGAGAAGTACAAAGGGCAATATGTTTTGGTTGTAGATGGTTCTATCCCACTGAAAGACAATGGTATTTACTGCATGGTTGCCGGTGAGCCGATCGTAGATCACATCCGCCGGGCCGCAGAAGGCGCTGCCGCTATCATTGCCATCGGCTCTTGTGCCGCGTGGGGTGGTGTTGCTGCTGCTGGCGTTAACCCAACGGGTGCCGTCGGCTTGCAGGAAGTTCTGCCAGGCAAAACCATCATCAACATCCCCGGCTGTCCTCCGAACCCGCACAACTTCCTTGCAACGGTCGCGCATATCATCACTTACGGTAAGCCGCCGAAGCTGGATACCAAAAACCGTCCGACATTTGCCTATGGTCGTTTGATTCACGAACACTGCGAACGTCGCCCGCACTTCGATGCAGGTCGTTTTGCTAAAGAGTTTGGCGATGAAGGTCACCGTGAAGGCTGGTGCCTCTACCATCTAGGCTGTAAAGGACCAGAAACCTACGGCAACTGCTCAACGCTGCAATTCTGCGATGTTGGCGGCGTGTGGCCGGTGGCTATCGGTCACCCTTGCTACGGCTGTAACGAAGAAGGTGTCGGTTTCCATAAAGGTATTCACCAGCTTGCTCATGTGGAAAACCAAACACCGCGTTCCGAGAAACCTGACGTCAATATGAAAGAAGGCGGCAATATTTCTGCCGGGGCGATTGGGCTGCTTGGTGGCGTAGTAGGACTGGTTGCCGGTGTCAGCGTGATGGCGGTTCGTGAACTGGGGCGTCAGCAGAAGAAAGATAACGCTGACTCACGGGGAGAATAACCGTGAACAGACGTAACTTTATTAAAGCAGCCTCCAGCGGGGCATTGCTGTTGGGCGCTGCGCCGTCCATCAGCCATGCGGCTGCAGAAAACCGTCCGCCGATCCCTGGTTCTCTTGGGATGCTCTATGACTCGACGCTGTGCGTAGGCTGCCAGGCCTGTGTCACCAAGTGTCAGGATATCAACTTCCCGGCGCGTAATCCGGAAGGCGAGCAGACCTGGTCGAACAACGACAAACTGTCACCGTATACCAATAACATCATCCAGGTGTGGCGTAGCGGAACAGGCGTCAACAAAGACCAGGAAGAAAACGGCTACGCATACATTAAGAAGCAGTGCATGCACTGTGTCGATCCGAACTGTGTCTCCGTTTGCCCGGTCTCCGCGCTGAAGAAGGATCCGAAAACCGGCATCGTCCACTATGACAAAGATGTTTGCACGGGCTGTCGTTACTGCATGGTCGCCTGCCCGTACAATGTGCCTAAGTATGACTACAACAACCCGTTTGGTGCGCTTCACAAATGTGAACTGTGTAACCAGAAAGGTGTTGAGCGTCTGGATAAAGGCGGTTTACCGGGTTGTGTTGAAGTGTGCCCTGCCGGTGCGGTGATTTTTGGTACGCGTGAAGAGCTGATGGCTGAGGCGAAAAAACGTCTCGCGCTGAAGCCTGGCAGCGAATACCACTATCCGCGTCAGACGGTGAAAGCAGGCGATACCTATCTGCATACGGTACCGAAGTATTACCCCCATCTGTACGGCGAGAAAGAGGGTGGTGGTACACAGGTTATGGTACTGACGGGCGTTCCTTACGAGGATTTGGATCTGCCGAAACTGGATGATCTTTCAACCGGTGCGCGTTCCGAACATGTTCAACATTCCTTGTACAAGGGCATGATATTACCCCTGGCTGCGCTGGCGGGCTTAACCGTGCTGGTTCGTCGTAACACGAAAAACGACCATCACGATGGAGGAGACGATCATGAGTCATGATCCTAAACCGCTGGGCGGAAAAATAATCAGCAAACCGGTCATTATTTTTGGGCCGCTTATCGTCCTGTGTATGCTCCTGATCGTGAAACGTCTGGTCTTCGGATTGGGCTCAGTCTCCGATCTGAACGGCGGTTTCCCATGGGGTGTATGGATCGCGTTTGACCTGCTGATTGGTACCGGCTTCGCGTGCGGTGGCTGGGCGCTGGCGTGGGCGGTGTATGTTTTCAACAGAGGACAATACCATCCACTGGTACGTCCGGCGCTGTTGGCGAGCCTGTTTGGCTACTCGCTGGGTGGTCTGTCGATCACCATTGACGTCGGTCGTTACTGGAACCTGCCGTATTTCTACATTCCGGGCCACTTCAACGTGAACTCGGTACTGTTCGAAACGGCGGTCTGCATGACCATCTATATCGGCATCATGGCGCTGGAATTTGCTCCGGCTCTGTTTGAACGTCTGGGGTGGAAAGTCTCTCTCAAACGTTTGAATAAAGTGATGTTCTTTATTATTGCCCTTGGCGCTCTGCTGCCAACTATGCACCAGTCTTCAATGGGTTCATTGATGATTTCTGCGGGCTATAAAGTGCATCCGCTATGGCAAGCTTATGAAATGTTGCCGCTTTTCTCCGTATTAACCGCTTTTATTATGGGCTTCTCGATCGTCATCTTTGAAGGCTCGTTGGTACAAGCCGGGCTGAAAGGTAATGGTCCGGACGAGAAAAGTTTGTTCATCAAGCTGACGAATACCATCAGCGTGCTGTTGGCGATTTTCGTGGTCCTGCGCTTTGGCGAACTGATCTATCGCGACAAGCTGTCCTATGCGTTCTCAGGCGATCTTTACTCCCTGATGTTCTGGATTGAAGTCGTGCTGATGGTCTTCCCGCTGGTGGTGCTGCGCGTCACTAAGCTGCGTAACGACTCGCGCATGCTGTATCTGTCTGCGCTGAGCGCATTGCTGGGTTGTGCGACATGGCGTCTGTCCTATTCGCTGGTCGCGTTCAATCCTGGTGGTGGCTACCACTACTTCCCGACCTGGGAAGAACTGTTGATTTCTATTGGTTTTGTGGCTATTGAGATTTGTGCATACATCGTACTCATTCGTCTACTGCCGATACTTCCTCCTTTAAAACAAAACGATCAAAATCGTCATGAGGCGAGCAAAGCATGAGCCAGAGAATTACTATTGATCCGGTAACCCGTATTGAGGGTCATTTACGCATCGACTGCGAAATCGAAAATGGCGTGGTATCTAAAGCATGGGCTTCCGGTACCATGTGGCGCGGCATGGAAGAGATCGTGAAAAACCGCGATCCGCGCGATGCCTGGATGATTGTGCAGCGTATCTGTGGCGTTTGTACTACCACTCACGCTATCTCTTCCGTTCGTGCAGCAGAAAGCGCGCTGAATATTGATGTTCCGGTGAACGCACAGTATATCCGTAACATCATTCTGGCCGCGCACACCACGCATGACCACATTGTTCACTTCTATCAGCTCTCTGCGCTGGACTGGGTGGATATCACCTCTGCACTGAAAGCAGATCCAGCGAAAGCGTCTGCCATGCTGAACGGCGTGTCCTCCTGGCACCTGAACAGCGCAGAAGAGTTCACTAAGGTTCAGAACAAGATCAAAGACCTTGTTGCCAGCGGTCAGTTAGGCATTTTTGCCAACGGTTGCTGGGGTCACCCGGCGATGCAGCTGCCGCCAGAAGTGAACCTGATTGCGGTCGCTCACTACCTGCAGGCGCTGGAATGCCAGCGTGATGCTAACCGTGTTGTGGCGCTGTTGGGCGGTAAAACGCCGCACATTCAGAACCTGGCGGTAGGCGGGGTTGCTAACCCAATTAACCTCGACGGCCTTGGCGTGCTGAACCTTGAGCGCCTGATGTATATCAAGTCCTTTATCGATAAGCTGAGCGACTTCGTTGAGCAGGTTTACAAGGTTGATACCGCGGTGATTGCTGCGTTCTACCCTGAGTGGCTGGAACGTGGTCAAGGTGCGGTTAACTATCTGAGCGCACCGGAATTCCCGACTGACGGTAAAAACGGCAGCTTCCTGTTCCCGGGTGGTTACATCACCAATGAAGATCTGTCGACCTATCGTCCGATCACCTCTCACTCCGATGAGTACCTGATCAAAGGGATTCAGGAGAGTGCGAAACACGCGTGGTACAAAGACGAAGCGCCGCAGGCTCCGTGGGAAGGCACAACGGTTCCTGATTACACCGGTTGGTCAGATGACGGCAAGTACTCTTGGGTTAAAGCACCGACCTTCTACGGTAAAACGGTTGAAGTGGGTCCGCTGGCCAACATGCTGTGTAAACTGGCGGCCAAACGCGAGTCTACCCATGCCAAGCTGAATGAAATCATCGCGATTTACACCAAACTGACCGGTAAAACTATCGAAGTGTCACAGCTGCACTCTACGTTGGGCCGTATTATTGGCCGTACCGTTCACTGCTGTGAACTGCAGAACGTTCTGCAGGATCAGTACAACGCGCTGATTGTGAACATCGGTAAAGGTGACCACACCACCTTCGTGAAACCGGATATCCCGGCAACGGGTGAATTTAAAGGTGTCGGTTTCCTCGAAGCGCCGCGCGGTATGCTGTCTCACTGGATGGTGATCAAAGATGGCATTATCAGCAACTACCAGGCGGTAGTACCGTCAACCTGGAACTCTGGCCCACGTAACTTTAATGATGAAGTGGGACCGTATGAGCGCTCGCTGGTAGGTACGCCGATTGCCGATCCAAACAAACCGCTGGAAGTGGTTCGTACCATTCACTCCTTCGACCCTTGTATGTCATGTGCGGTGCATGTGGTGGACGTTGATGGGAACGAAGTGGTCTCAGTTAAGGTTCTGTAATGCGGATATTAGTCTTAGGGGTCGGCAATATTTTGCTGACCGACGAAGCCATCGGGGTACGTATCGTTGAAGCATTAGAACAACGGTACGTCCTGCCAGACTTTGTTGATGTTCTGGACGGTGGTACGGCTGGGATGGAGCTTCTCGGTGATATGGCGAACAGAGATCATCTGATCATTGCTGACGCCATTGTGTCGAAGAAAAACACGCCAGGAACGATGATGGTCCTGCGGGATGAAGAGATCCCGGCGCTGTTTACCAACAAAATCTCACCGCACCAGCTTGGTCTGGCCGACGTATTGTCGGCCCTGCGTTTCACCGGCGAGTTTCCGAAAAAGCTGACGTTAGTCGGTGTTATTCCGGAATCGCTGGAGCCGCATATCGGGCTAACGCCAACGGTTGAAGCGATGATTGAACCTGCGCTTGAGCAGGTTCTTGCCGCGCTTCGCGAATCAGGTGTTGAAGCGATCCCGCGGGAGGCGGCTCATGTCTGAGGAGTTTGTCGGTTTTCAGACGGCCCCGAAGATGCAAATTCAGGCAGCGTTTGAAGAGGTTGCCCGGCGTTCAATGCACGATCTCTCTTTCCTGCATCCGAACATGCCGGTATATGTCTCTGAATTTACGCTGTTTGAAGGACAGTGGACGGGGTGTGTTATCACGCCCTGGATGCTCAGCGCACTGATTTTCCCCGGACCGGACCAGATCTGGCCGGTGCGTAAAGTCAGCGAAAAAATCGGACTGCGTCTGCCGTATGGCGAGATGACCTTTACCGTTGGTGAACTGGAGGGCGTATCGCAATACCTTTCCTGCTCATTGATGTCGCCGCTTTCGCACAGTATGTCGGCGCAAGAAGGCATGCGTCTGACTGACGATTGCGCGCGAATGCTGTTATCGCTGCCGGTTAGCGATCCGAATGCGCCGCAGCTTAATCGCCGCGCGTTGCTGCTGGGTCGTCGGAACTGCGAAAATGCATGAGCTGTCCCTTTGTCAGAGCGCGGTTGAGATTGTTCAACAGCAGGCAGAGCAGCACGGTGTCAAACGTGTAACCGGTGTTTGGCTGGAAATCGGGGCGCTCTCCTGCGTTGAAGAGAGCGCCGTTCGTTTCAGTTTCGACATCGTCTGTCAGGGGACGCTGGCTCAGGGTTGTGAGCTGCATATTGATTACAAGCCAGCCCAGGCATGGTGCTGGGATTGCAGTCAGGTTGTGGAAATCACCCAGCATGATGCGCAGTGTCCACAATGTCAGGGCGATCGTCTGCGGGTTGATGCTGGCGATTCACTGAAAGTGAAAAGTATTGAAGTCGAATAACCCATAGGTTGCTATGGGGCGGAGTCAGATATGTGTATTGGAGTCCCTGGTCAGGTTCTGGCCGTTGGTGAAGATATTCACCAGCTTGCGCAGGTTGAAGTGTGCGGCATCAAACGTGATGTCAATATTGCCCTGATTTGTGAAGGTGATACAGCTGAGCTGGTCGGGCAATGGGTGCTGGTGCACGTAGGGTTCGCCATGAGCATCATTGATGAAGATGAAGCTAAAGCCACGTTAGACGCACTTCGCCGCATGGAGTACGACGTCACCAGCGCGTGACAAATCCTGAATGAAATTGCCGGATAGCGGTTGCCATCCGGCAATTTATTTTAGTTCTGGCGCTTATCTTCGGTCTGGGTATCGAAGTCGCTGGCGTCATGGCGTTCATGAAGCTGCTCGTTCAGCGGTCCGTTAGTGCGGTTTACAATACGACCACGCTCAACCGCCGGACGCGCTGCAATCTCTTTTGCCCAGCGTTGTACGTGCTTGTAGCTTCCTGCGTCAAGGAACTCTGCTGCGGCGTAGACGTTGCCCAGAACCACATTGCCAAACCATGGCCAGACCGCCATATCGGCAATGGTGTATTCATCTCCGGCCACAAACTGATGTTGCGCCAATTGCTTATCCAGCACGTCGAGTAAGCGCTTGGCTTCCATGGTGAAGCGATTGATAGCGTACTCAATTTTTACCGGAGCATAGTTATAGAAGTGGCCAAAGCCTCCGCCGAGGAACGGCGCTGCGCCTTGTAACCAGAACAACCAGTTCAGCGTTTCGGTGCGTTTTGCCAAATCCTGCGGCAGGAAATAACCATATTTTTCAGCCAGATAGAGCAGGATTGCGCCAGATTCGAATACGCGAACCGGTGGGTTTTGCGAGTGATCGCGTAGCGCCGGGATCTTCGAGTTCGGATTCACCTCAACAAAGCCGCTGGAAAACTGATCGCCATCGCCAATGCGGATAATCCAGGCATCGTATTCCGCGCCCTTCACCCCCTGCGCCAGCAACTCCTCCAGCATAATCGTCACTTTCTGCCCGTTTGGCGTACCCAGCGAATAGAGCTGCAGGGGATGTTTGCCAACCGGCAGCGTTTTCTCGTGGGTGGCTCCGGAAACCGGGCGGTTGATATTGGCGAATGCGCCTCCGTTCGATTTTTCCCACGTCCAGACTTTCGCGGGCTGATAGGTATTGTCTGACATATTGACCTGCCTTCTGAGTGGTTGTGTTGATGCAGTGTAGCAGTTAGGTAGAACTCAATTTAACAGATTGGAACTTTATGTCGCTTTGTGCTGAAAGGGGAAGATAAATCTAACCCGTTCATTGTACCCGCTCCGTACTCCATGAAGAGGAAATCAATGTTGGACGGAAATTGCTACCGTATTCGCCATTAAAAATTGGCGGTGAATAAGCAGTAATAATGAAAAATGGTGTTCCAGGAGTAAGCGGTTATCAGGGCCCGGCGGGTGGGTGGGGCGCGGTAAAAGCCGTCACTGCTTCGGTGTTTTCGCAAAAGGCTGTCGCCCGCGACATTATCGCGATGTTCAAAATGAACCAGGTGAAAGGGTTCGACTGTCCGGGCTGTGCGTGGCCGGACCCAGGGCACCGTGCGCCAATGGAGCTGTGCGAAAATGGCGTTAAGGCGGTCTCCTGGGAGACAACCAGTAAAAAAGCGTCACCGGAATTTTTCAGCCGTCACCCGGTTTCCACACTCTGGCACTACAGCGATTATGAGCTGGAAAATATCGGTCGTTTGACGCATCCGATGAAATACGATGCAGCATCAGATACCTGGCAGGCGGTGGATTGGGATATCGCCTTCCAGGAGATAGGCGAGCGTCTGCGCAGCTATGATTCACCCCAGCAGGTTGAGTTTTACACCTCCGGCAGAACGTCAAATGAAGCGGCGTTCCTGTATCAGCTTTTTGCCCGCGAATATGGCAGCAGCAACTTTCCTGATTGCTCAAACATGTGCCACGGACCGACCAGCGCAGGGCTAACGCCGGCCATTGGCCTTGGAAAAGGGACCGTTGAACTTGACGATTTTGACCATTGCGATCTGGTGATTTGTATCGGGCATAACCCTGGCACAAATCATCCACGTATGCTGACCACCTTACGCGACGTTGCCAAACGCGGGGCTAAAATAATCTCTATCAATCCGCTGAACGAAAGGGGGCTTGAGCGCTTTAGTTTCCCGCAAAGCCCGAAAGAGATGTTCACCGGCCAGTCGACGCAGCTGAGCAACGACTACTACCAGGTAAAAATGGGCGGTGACGCCTCGCTGCTCAAAGGCATCATGAAGGCGCTGATCGAAATGGATGAAGCGCGGATCTTACTGGATCAGCAACCGACACTCGATCATGCGTTTATCGATGAGCATACTGCTGGATATGCAGCGTTGTATGATGACTTACGTCAGCATAACTGGGCGGAGCTGGAACAGGACTCGGGCCTGACGCGCAGTCAGATGGAAGACCTGGCACACAGCTACAGTAAATCTCGTGCCACTATTATTTGTTATGGTCTGGGCATCACCCAGCATAAAAACGGTACTGAGAACGTCCAGCAACTGGTAAACCTGCTGCTGCTGAAAGGCAATATGGGTAAGCCGGGGGCGGGGATCTGCCCGTTGCGCGGTCATTCTAACGTGCAGGGCGACCGTTCCGTGGGGATCAACGAAGCGGCATCCGAAGACTTCCTGCAACGCCTTGAGACGCATTTTTCTATCCGTGTGCCGCGTACACATGGCCGCTCCAGCGTGGAGAGTATTCGGGCCATCGAACGGGGAGAGGCAAAAGCGCTCATTTGCATGGGTGGCAATCTGGCGGTGGCGATGCCGCAGCCGCAGCGTACCTTTGCGGCGATGAAAAATTTGGATCTGCAGGTCCATGTTGCGACCAAGCTGAACAGATCGCATTTGCTGCTGGCAAAGCATAATTATCTGCTGCCTGCATTAGGTCGAACGGAGCGCGACATTCAGGCGACGGGGATCCAGTCGGTGACCGTCGAAGACTCGATGTCGATGGTCCACGCTTCCTGCGGCGCGCTGAAGCCAGCTTCCCGCTGGTTAAAATCGGAACCCGCGATTGTGGCGGGCATGGCACACGCCACTCTGCCGCTTTCGCCGATCAACTGGGAAGCGTTAACCGGGGACTACGCGCTGATCCGTGACGCCATTGAAGCCGTGATCCCGGCGTTCCACGATTACAATGCCCGTATTGCCGAGCCGGGCGGATTTCGTATGGATACGCCCGCTTCGCGCCGTGAATGGCGAACGGCGAATGGTAAAGCCAACTTTATCGTCAGCCATCAGCGGGCGGTAGAGCGAGAAAATCAGCCTGCCGATGCACTGGTTCTGGCGACGCTGCGCAGCCACGATCAATACAACACCACTATTTATGGTATGAACGATCGCTACCGTGGCATTACCGGTCGTCGGGATGTGGTGTTTTTAAGCGCTGAAGAAGCGGCGACTCGCGGTCTGAACCAGGGAGATGTGGTCAACGTTCAGGCGCTGGACGACAGCGGCCAGCCCTGTGCGGATCGCATTATGTGCGGCTTGACGGTGGTGATTTACAACATGGCGGTGGGCTCAATAGGCGCTTATCTGCCAGAAGCGAATGTCCTGCTTTCGCTGGATGCGGTGGACACACAAAGTTTGACTCCGGCGTATAAAAGCGTACCGGTCACCGTGACAAAAGCGTAGTTCCTGCTGCGAATTTTTCGCCTCTGAGCGCCAGCCGCTGCGTTGAGGTGTATGATGATGTCGACCTCTGTCCGGTTAGTGTCGCAGAGCAGGCAATCAGAGCGAAAAATTCACGCCAACCTGCTCAGGCTGTATTGTTTTGAGGTAAGGTGCATGAGCAAAGGAACGACCAGTCAGGATGCCCCATTCGGGACATTATTGGGCTACGCCCCAGGCGGCGTAGCAATCTACTCTTCAGATTACAGCTCCCTCGACCCACGGGACTACGACGATGATGCGGCATTTCGCAGCTATATCGACGACGAATACATGGGCCACAAATGGCAGTGCGTAGAGTTCGCACGCCGCTTTCTCTTCCTTAATTATGGCGTGGTCTTCACCGATGTAGGCATGGCCTGGGAGATCTTTTCCTTACGCTTTCTACGCGAAGTGGTGAATGACAATATCCTGCCGTTACAGGCATTTCCGAATGGTTCACCCCGCGCGCCGGTAGCCGGTGCTCTGCTTATCTGGCAAAAAGGCGGTGAGTTTAACGATACCGGCCATGTGGCGGTCGTCACCCAGTTGCTGGAAAACAAAATCCGTATTGCCGAACAGAACGTGCTCCATACGCCGTTGCCTCCCGGACAGCAGTGGACCCGCGAACTGGAGATGGTGGTTGAAAACGGTTGTTACACCTTGCGTGATACCTTTGACGACACCACCATCCTTGGCTGGATGATCCAGACCGATGATACCCGTGACAGCCTGCCGCAGCCGGAGATCGCCAATGACTCGCTGAAAATTGGCGGCGCGCGACTGGAAGATAACGGGCAGTTTGACGGTAAATGGCTTGATGAACAGGATCCGCTGCAGAAAGCCTACGTGCTGGCGAACGGTCACGTGATTAATCAGGATCCGCATCAGTACTTCACCATTACCGAGAGTGCAGAGCAGGAGCTGATCAAAGCCACCAACGAGCTGCACCTGATGTATCTGCACGCGACCGACAAAGTGCTGAAAGATGACAACCTGTTGGCGCTGTTCGATATCCCGAAAATCCTCTGGCCGCGTCTGCGCCTTTCCTGGCAGCGTCGTCGGCATCATATGATTACAGGACGTATGGATTTCTGTATGGATGAACGCGGACTGAAGGTGTATGAGTACAACGCCGATTCCGCATCGTGCCATACCGAAGCTGGTTTGATCCTCGAAAGATGGGCCGAGCAGGGCTATACAGGACAGGGACACAACCCAGCTGAAGGATTGATCAACGAACTGGCGGGGGCCTGGAAGCACAGCCGCGCGCGTCCTTTTGTCCACATCATGCAGGATAAAGATATAGAGGAAAACTACCACGCTCAGTTTATGCAGCAGGCGCTACGTCAGGCCGGGTTTGACAGTAAAATTCTGCGTGGCCTCGATGAGCTACGTTGGGATGACGCTGGTCAGCTGATTGACGGGGACGGTCGTCTGGTGAACTGCGTCTGGAAAACCTGGGCGTGGGAAACCGCAATTGAGCAGGTGCGAGAGGTCAGTGAAACGGAGTACGCTGCGGTACCAATTCGTACCGGGCATACGAATCAGGAAGTGCGTTTAATCGACGTGTTGCTGCGCCCGGAAGTGCTGGTCTTTGAACCTCTGTGGACGGTGATCCCTGGTAATAAAGCGATTCTGCCGATCCTGTGGCAACTGTTCCCACACCACCGCTATCTGCTTGATACTGATTTCACTGTTAATGAAGAGCTGGCGCAAACCGGTTATGCAGTGAAACCTATTGCAGGACGTTGTGGCAGCAACATCGATCTGGTGAGCCATCAGGAAGAGTTACTGGATAAAACCAGCGGTAAGTTTGCCGAGCAGAAGAACATTTATCAGCAGCTTTGGTGTCTGCCAAAAATTGCCGGTAAATATATTCAGGTTTGTACCTTCACCGTAGGCGGTAACTATGGGGGGACCTGCCTGCGCGGCGATGAGTCGCTGGTGATTAAAAAAGAGAGCGATATCGAGCCGCTGATTGTAGTGAAGGAAGAGTAATCTTTTTGCGAGTTCTTGATTGAAATGCGAAAAGCCGGGGTATATCTCCGGCTTTTTTCTGTTTGTAGTTAAATTGACGCTGATTATATATTTAAATAAGTTACATGGAATATGGATATAATGACAATTATTACTTTAATTAATATTTTATAGCTCAAAAACATTCTTTTTATGAATGTTTTCAACGTTAATCAATTTCCTCCGTTTGTATTAGATAATATACTTTCTTGATTTTGTTTTTAGATGAATAATACTAATGTATTATTTGGTGTATTAGTGATATTGATCATATTTTATCTCAGGTAATATGTCGGATTACGTTAGCGTATTAATTATAATCGTTAATTGTCATTAACAGTTGTTGTTGACTGCCCGCAGAAATGACGTTGTAAGAAACACGTTGAGCGATTGGAAAATGCTCCGTTAGGAAATGTAAAATATCGGCAGGAACCGCCGGTCTGAGAGGGACGTATGGGTGACAGTTTTCAGAATGAAGTGCCGACGGCACGCGTTAATATTAAGTTAGATTTACATACCGGAGGCGTTCAGAAAAAGGTTGAATTGCCGTTAAAACTTTTGGCTGTAGGTGATTTCAGTAATGGTAGAGAACAACGACCATTATCCGAGCGCGAAAAGGTTGATATTAATAAAAATAATTTCAATGATGTGTTAGCTAAGTTCGCACCAGTAGTAAATATGAGTGTTAAAAATACGTTAGCTGGTGATGACAGAACTGACGATATTAACCTTACCTTTAAAAATATCCGCGATTTTGAACCTGAACAGGTCGCACGAAATATCCCACAATTACGCGTTCTGTTGGCTATGCGTAACTTACTGCGCGACCTGAAATCTAACTTACTCGATAACGCTGCTTTTCGTCGCGAGCTGGAAATCATCCTCAAAAATCCAGCCCTGAGTCAGGAACTGCGTGATGAACTGGCAACCATGATGCCAGAAGAGATTTAACGTTATACAGGGTTTCCTCCGCTTAATTGGCAGGAATAGTAAAGGATCATAAAAGGAATATGTTGATGTCTGTTCAGGAACATACCTCTTCAGTCGCGACCACCACGACCAGTGAACGCAGCGTTTATCAATCCCTCTTTGACAAAATTAATCTTTCCCCGGTTTCGACATTAAAAAATGTAGATGCATGGCAGAGCGATGAAGCGCTTTCTGATGCCGCTCCGGCTGAACGCGTGACCGCCGCTATTCAGGTTCTGGTCTCTTGCCTCGCGGATGCTGCGCAGCCAGTAGAGCGCCTGGATAAAACGCTGCTGGATGAGCAGATTGCTCGTCTGGATAAGCAGATTAGCGACCAGGTTAATGAAGTTATGCACCATGCTGAATTTCAAAAACAAGAATCGCTCTGGCGTGGTGTGCATTCGATGATCACCGGTATCGATTTTCGCCAAAATGTCCGTGTAGAAATGATGGATATCAGCAAGGATGCGCTGCGTGATGATTTTGACGACGCGCCGGAACTTATCCAAAGCGGGTTGTATCGCCATGTTTATATTGAAGAATATGATCAGCCTGGCGGCGAACCCATTGCGGCAATGATTTCAGCATACGAATTTGATAACAGCCCGCAGGATATTGCACTGCTGCGCAATATTTCGGGTGTGTCGGCTGCCTGTCATATGCCGTTCATTGGTTCCGTTGGGCCGAAATTCTTCCTGAAGGAAAATATGGAAGAAGTCGCGGCCATAAAAGATATCAATGATTATTTCGAACGAGCTGAATACATCAAGTGGAAAGCATTCCGTGATAGCGACGATTCACGCTATATCGGATTAACTATGCCGCGTGTTCTGGGTCGCCTGCCGTATGGTCCTGATACCGTGCCGGTACGTAGTTTTAACTATGTTGAAGAAGTTAAGGGCCCGGATCATGAAAAATATCTGTGGACCAGCGCCTCTTTCTCTTTCGCTGTGAACATGGTGAAAAGTTTTATCAAGAATGGCTGGTGCGTCCAGATCCGTGGACCACAGGCGGGTGGTGCGGTTAAAGACTTGCCTATCCATCTGTACGATCTGGGGACAGGTAATCAGGTGAAGATCCCGTCTGAGGTGATGATTCCAGAAACCCGGGAGTTTGAATTCGCCAACCTCGGCTTTATTCCGCTTTCTTATTATAAGAATCGTGATTACGCCTGCTTCTTTTCTGCTAACTCGGCTCAAAAACCTGCGCTGTTTGATACAGCGGAAGCGACGGCTAACAGCCGGATTAACTCACGTCTACCGTATATCTTCCTGCTTTCTCGTATCGCTCACTACCTGAAAATCCTGCAGCGAGAAAATATAGGTACGACCAAAGATCGCCGTCTGCTTGAACTTGAACTGAACAACTGGCTGCGCAGTCTGGTACCTGACCAAAATATTGCTGGCGTAGGTATCCCTGCTGATCAATTAACGTCAACGTAGGTGTACCGCGCATAGCGTAGGACAGCATGGTCTGGGGGACATCATTGTCAGGAGACGGCATATCCACCCCGACGGGGAAAGGGATGCGGTATTCTGATAGAAAGGTTTCCAGTGCCTGTGCGGTCATTACCTCATGATGTTCAAAAACCGTATGTAGGCCAATAACGGCCACCTTATCCTGTGGAAAAGTGGCATACACACGTGAAACCTGCGGCAGTCCATGGGAAACACAGCCAGGACACAGCATCTGAAATGATTCCATTACCACGACCTTGCCGCGTAATGATTCCAGGGTTATCGGCTGTGACGTATTAAACCAGCGTTCAATTGTCAATGCTGGTGCTCGCGGATGACGAATGATATTCATGTTAACTCCAGAACCCGCACTGTGGTGCGGGTTAATTTCCGTTACTGGTTTACTTTCCCCGGCAGCGTCAGCTTGCCAGAGGCCACTTTAAATACATCCTCGACGCAAAGTAGCGGCGCATGAACGGACGCATTAACTCGTAGCCCGGCAGTTACGCCATCAAACTGGCTGGCAGTGACCACCCCAATATTATCGAACGGAACTTTCACTTCTACAGTTTCACCTGTCAGCGTAGGATTCCAGCCCGGACTGTCCAACAGTACCGGCAAGCCAGGCCAGGTTTTAGGCAGCCTAGGTTTTTGTCCCTCAGGAATATCAACTACGGCCAGTGCGTCAGGCCCGCAGACCTCGTTAGGCTTCAGCACCACCCAGTGGGTATGCCACAGATCGCCATCATTGTTGCGGTTACCATCGCCATTTTCATCATACAGCGGCGTATCATCCAGATCAGGATGGGATGTTACCGCCAGTGCCAGGATACCGGCCTTATGTTCAAATCCCACTTCATACGGATCGATCGTTGTCGGCCAGACATAAGAGAAAATTTCCGTTCCCGCCAGCTTACCTGTTACTGCAGGCTTACTTTTACCTGCCTTGCCGGAAACTGCCATATGGAAGGTGGCAACATTCCCTTCGGTAGTGACTTTAGTGTGCACAATATCAAACTCAGCCAATACAGCCTTGTCGGCGCTGGTTTTAATTCCGCCCTGATGAGGCTCATTGCCATGTGCACCGGCAGAGGTGGCGACAGCCATTGCTAATACAATCGCAATACGTTTCATTTTTATCCTTAAAGCAGATCTTTAATAAACGCACCAAAGTTGATGTGAAGCGGGATACCGCCATCCAGTACCAGGGCCGGAACAGATTGCACACCAGCTTCGATGGCCTCATTCAGTCGGGTTTTATCATTTCCGAGATGAACGATTTCTACCGTGTATTGAGCGGGATCGAGTGCCAGTGCGATTTGGTGTTCTGCATCTACGCATACCGGGCAACCTGCATGAAAGAAAACGGCTGTTTTACTCATGATGACTTTCCTTGTGTAATATCAAATGGTATCGAATCGATACCATTTGATATTACACACACACTGAAAATATTGTCAATATGGTTTTGAATCGATACTATTGATGACAGTAAATCCCTATCGTTAGAAAGTCTGGACGTTTGTTTATCCAGCACGTATCCCGGCAAGCAGAGGCAGGTTACTGTGACACTCTTTGATATTCTTGAACGCCTGGTGAGCCTGCAAATGGGCAGCTTTTATCGCCATCCGCAACTGAAAGGACTTCCCACAACATGGGTTCAGATTCTTTTCTATTTAACGCGATGCAATGGTTATTCCAATACGCCCGCTGCAACCACGGAATACCTCGGGCTGACTAAAGGCACGGTATCGCAGTCCCTGAATAAACTAGAGCGTGAAGGTTGGATTAGAAGAGAAAATGACGGCAAGGATAAACGGGTTGTCCATCTGGTTCTGACATCCAAAGCGAGTGAAGTGATGCATAGCATCATGCAGGAGACACTGCAGGAGCCGTGGGATTCATTAGCTTTTTCTGAGGAACAACTGAAAACAGTTTTTCTGGCCCATCTGCGGAGTATGCAGAAAAATCAGGGGGCCAGAATGTTCGGTGAGTGCCATTTTTGCCGGTTTCATCAGTCGATAAATGGGCATCCCTGGTGTGGTCTAACAGAAGAGCCAATTCCCATGGAAAGCATCACATTAATTTGTCGTGAATTTGAGGAACCGGAAAATAGTTGCAGCGTTAGCGATCAGAACGAGAGAAAGGGCTAGATACTGGCTTTTGAACGGATAAAGTGCGGACATAAAAAAATCCAGAAAATGGTATGCGCATTCTCTGGATTTAAGTCCCGTTTTCAACTGATGTGGTAACACGAGTACCATCATCATGCCGTATGGGGACTGCTGTCTTACCCGTTAAGGATTTTATCTCTTAACGAACAAGCTCTGAATAAGTGGCGTCCTGACTCGGAATCGAACCAAGGACACGGGGATTTTCAATCCCTTTAAAACTGCTTATGAACTGCCTTTGAGAAGCGCGGTTTGACTGGATAGCCTTACAAAAAACTTTCATATCGAGCATTACATCGGAATACATCACAAAATGATCAAATAAAACCTACCAGAATTCTACCTTGTTATTAAGAAAATAGGGATGCCCTTTTCGAGGATTACCACTACGGTTGTCTTGTGTTGATGCTAATCAGGACTGTTCTCGATTTCCCTTGATTTCACCGAGCGCGACATTAAGGTACAGAACACCATTTTGTAACGAGTAAGACAATGAATGAGATACAGCTGCAGAATGCAGCGACGCTTCTGGAAAGTGTTGTACGATGGAATGAAGTGACGGCTCTGGCTAAATTACGCTATCAGGCCGAGCTGGCACCTGATTTCAGCCTTATGGACTGGCTGAAGAATGATGAACTGGCTCTTTCACGCTATCTACGATTTTTGCTTTCTCCTGATGGAACTCATGGGCAGTCAGCACTGTTTCTAAAGGGATTTCTTTCCCTCATCGAAAAGAGTGGACACGATAGCCCTGTAGCTACCGGAGATAAAGTCAGGGTTGATTATGAAGTCACTATCGAAAATGGAAGAAAGATAGACCTGTTACTGACCTCTTCAGAAGGTGTTATTGCTATCGAAAATAAACCATGGGCAGCAGATCAGGAAAACCAGTTACGGGATTATGCGCTATGGCTGAACAAACGTGAAAGGCCCTGGAAGTTAATTTATTTATGCAACCACGAGCCGAGTGAATGGTCTCTTCCCGACACTACTCAGGAAACAATAAGGCAACATATCCTTACAATATCATGGTATGACGTCGTCGAATGGCTAAATACGTGTTTATTACATGTTCGGGCTGGTGCAGTCAGAATATTTGTTGAATCATTGATTAAATATATCAACCAGTCGATTAATGGTGAGTTTATAATGGATAATAGTCGTGAGTTGTCAGAAATCATCCGCAAGGATGGTCATTCTATTGAATCGGCATTTATGATTTTTAACCAGATGAATAAAGTTCGCAGCGATTTACTCAAAGAGTTTGTCTATGATTTAAATGCAAGTTTCATCGATTATCGTTCTATTGAAGTCCTATCGGAAAATAGTACAGATTTTTATAGTCCATTAAGTGCGGATGGTAATTACTCTTTATGCTGGAAGTTTGAATATTCAAATTATAACGGTTTATTCTTTGGCATATCAGAGATTATTCATATAGAAGAGAGGGCTGCTAAAATAGGCTTTGTTGAATAAATCGAACTTTTGCTGAGTTGAAGGATCAGATCACGCATCTTCCCGACAACGCAGACCGTTCCGTGGCAAAGCAAAAGTTCAAAATCACCAACTGGCCCACCTACAATAAAGCCCTCATCAACCGTGGCTCCATAACTTTCTGGCTGGATGATGAAGCTATTCAGGCCTGGTATGAGTCGACAACGCCTTCATCACGGGGAAGACCTCAGCGCTATTCTGATCTCGCCATCACCACCGTTCTGGTCATTAAACGCGTGTTCAGGTTGACCCTGCGGGCTGCACAGGGTTTTATTGATTCCATTTTTACACTGATGAATGTTCCGTTGCGCTGCCCGAATTACACCAGTGTCAGCAAGCGCGCAAAGTCGGTTAATGTCAGTTTCAAAACGTTCACCCGGGGTGAAATCGCGCATCTGGTGATTGATTCCACCGGGCTGAAGGTCTTTGGTGAAGGCGAATGGAAAGTCAAAAAACACGGCAAAGAACGCCGTCGTATATGGCGAAAGTTGCATCTGGCAGTTGACAGCAACACACATGAAATCATCTGTGCAGACCTGTCGCTGAACAATGTGACGGACTCAGAAGCCTTCCCGGGTCTTATCCGGCAGACTCACAGAAAAATCAGGGCAGCATCGGCAGACGGCGCTTACGACACCCGGCTCTGTCACGATGAACTGCGGCGTAAGAAAATCAGCGCGCTTATCCCTCCCCGAAAAGGTGCGGGTTACTGGCCCGGTGAATATGCAGACCGTAACCGTGCAGTGGCTAATCAGCGAATGACCGGGAGTAATGCGCGGTGGAAATGGACAACAGATTACAACCGTCGCTCGATAGCGGAAACGGCGATGTACCGGGTAAAACAGCTGTTCGGGGGTTCACTGACGCTGCGTGACTACGATGGTCAGGTTGCGGAGGCTATGGCCCTGGTACGAGCGCTGAACAAAATGACGAAAGCAGGTATGCCTGAAAGCGTGCGTATTGCCTGAAAACACAACCCGCTACGGGGGAGACTTACCCGAAATCTGATTTATTCAACAAAGCCGCGTTACAGGTATGTTTATAACAGAGGAGGCTATATTTCAGCCCCCTCAAGGAGGATGCTGTGAATGCCGAATCGAGAAAAAATAAGGAGCAAATAAGAAGAAAGGTGGACTTATATATTTTATCCCTTGCTATTTTATTTGTGTTTTTTATCTTCATTACATGTAAGTTTCCGGTATGTTTTTCATCACAATGTAAGTTTATTGGGTGGGAGGTGCTATTAAAAAATAACATAGTGTCTGCTATATGTATTATCTTGTTGTTATATTCGCTTTTCGCCTATTACAGATTTAAATATGACACTAAAAAATCTGTTGAGCTTCCGGTTAAAATAGTCAAGTTAGAGAAAATAAACTACGAACATTTAACATTTCTGGCTACATATATTATTCCACTAATAACCTTTGATTTTGAGAAAGAAAGATATGTATTAGTTTTAGTCGCTTTATTGGTTATTATGGGTGTGATTTATATAAAAACAGATCTTTTTTATGCAAACCCATCTCTCGCATTATTAGGTTTTAATATTTATAAGGTCGATATCAATATCTCTGAAAATGTTATAAGGGAGGGTGTGATCGTTATAACTCGCAGAAAATTAGAAGCGGGTAAAATGTTCAGCTATATTGTACTGGATGACCGGGTTTATTATTCTGGCAATTGAGGTTTTTATGACTACACAGGCTGTGACAAAAGAACGTTTAGACGCTGATTTGCAGTATTATATTAATAATAAAGACGATGTTGCCGTTATAGTTTATGCTATCGTGAAAGGTAACAACGCCCCTCTGAGAATGGATATTGAATCTCCAGCCCAAAACGGACTGAAATCTCTTTTTTTGAATGTGATTAACAAGGATATTCTCAAAAATGAAGATTTGACCGTATTGCCTTTATCATCAGTTGATGAAAGAAGTAAGGTCCTGTATCACTATGACATTCCGGTACCGGATGAATTAAAATGTCTGAATCAGGCTTTGGGCCAGCCGGATGAGCCGGAGTTTGATTTCAACGTTCATAAACTTGAAGATATAAAAGTTCTGTTAATCTGCATAGGTAATGCGGAAAGAAAAATGACGTTGTATAAAACAATGGCACCCGTGAACATATTTTCACGGGACGGTTTTTTTCTTATGAAATCGGATACCAAGCTGAAGGAAATAAAAGAGGACTTCTTCAGGGTAAGTGGTAACTTCCAGATTATGAAAATTAGCGGAGAGTTGTTTGTTGTAGATTTGCTTCTGATAGAAAAAATGTTTGGTTTTCATGATGTGATAAAAAAAGAAGCAGCCAGAGGAATGCAGTCTGTCAGTGATATGAATATCCTTACTAATATGGACGTATTACATGAGTTAATTAACGATGTTAAATATGCAAGGAAGTTAACGCGTGTAGCGAAGGCTTCACCTGTAATTAATGCGGGGATTGATAACGTCAGTATTATTCAGTTCTGTAAAACGTATCCAACCCTGAAAGGCCGTATTCGTTTTAACGATGAGGAAACGAAGATCTCTTTAGATACCAAAGTATCAAAAGACTTATTTATTAAAGTATTAATGGATGATTTTCTGACTTCACAATTGACTAAATTTTATTACGACAGCATAGCAAAAGATACTCTGGTTACCGAAGTTGTCGGTGATTGAGAAAGCCATTGTGGTGATCCTGTCACCACAATGGTTTATCTGGTTAACATTACCGGATGGAGAGTTTTGACTTCAGTTTGTCTGTGGAAACATAATAGTTACTGCTGTGAATATGTTCTTCAAAACCAAAGTTTAAAGCAAATGCTCTGCTGTTTGAATTGACACTTTCGATGGCTATATAATTATACCGGTACTTCTTTGCGATTTCTGTAAGTACTTTTAATAAAGAAGTGCCATGACCATTGCGCTGATTTTCAAATCCAGTTCTTGCAATCACTATTGTTTTTTCTTCGTGCTTAACCCATGTCTGTCCGAATCTGAAGTAAAGATCGAATTTTTTCTTATTTGTTATAATACGAAAAGCGTTAACCGGGGTGATTGCCTGTTCACATAATTGTGCTGAAGGTCGTTTATAGGGAAATATCTGTTCGTGGAGCCAGCGATTTATTGTGTCAAGGATTTCTGTTCTTTCTTCCGGAGATACAATGTTTGTCTGAAACGTCATACTTTATACCGTCTGTAAAAAATGTGATGAACAGTAGACATGTTTAATGTGTATTACAGTCTTCCGCCATTTTTAGTTATGGCGGGTTTACCTCTGCTGCTTTTCAGAACCCTTGCAAGTTCTCTCTGTTCTCGTCGGGTTTTATAGGCGACAAGTTCTTTATGATTTTTATCTCCCTCTGTCTTTGTCAGATCAACAAGAAAATCATTTCTAATCATCCATTTAACAGTTTCTTTATTAATGCCTTTATACAGCGGTATCCTTTTATCGTTGTAAAATTTAACATCATGAATATCACTGACGTAGTTAAGCATCAACAAAATATCTTTATAATCTTCAATATAACTGTTGATGATGACGTGGTTTTTATTCAGCTGAATGCTGAACCCCAGTTCGTACAGGTCAAACAGAAAAAAAGCAGTCTGATAGTTACAGAAATCGACATGTAATGTTCTCTTCTGAAATTTATCAATATGGGAGAGAATGATTTCAAAAAACTCATCACTGCGGAAGTTTTCAATAATACCTTCTCCTGCATGGTTTATGATGTTAACGTCACATCCGGTGTCAATTGCCAGGGACAGTACTTCCGGGGACACGGGACAATGTAAAAGCGTGTTCCCTTTGTTATCGCTGTGGTTTATATCGCAACCCGCGCTCAGTAAGACTTTAAGGCTTTCAGGGTTTCTGATATGGCCATAAATACAGCTCCGTCCATAAATATCCGTTTGCTTCAAATCCAGACCCAGACTGATTAATTTCTCAAGCAGTACAGGATCTTTTTGATAGTGGAGTGCATTTTGCCCTGCATCATTAATATGATGAATATTAATGCCATTACTGATAAGAAATGCCATTGCTTCAGGTGTTCTGCATTCAAAAAGTGCATTATTCCCGTTGTTGTCAGTGATATTTATATCGTTACTCGGGCTCAAAAATCGCTCCACATCGCAGTGTGATGTGGCCTTAAAGAATGACTCCTGAATATAAAAATCAAATAATCGTTGTATGTTCATCGGTATTTCCATCAGTATCTCCCTTATTTTATGCCAGTCAGATACTACATATCAGATATTCCGTGGGATGCAAGAGGGAAAAGCTGGCATTTCTGCTGTACGGGAGACAACCATCAACAAACCACCCGTTAATACAACAGAAATGCCTGAGGTAAATTTACGACAGTCTGCGGATTTTGTGCAAATGATTCCTTTCGTTTTCTGTATAGAGGGGGGCATCCGGCTCCCCTGACAGATCGTTCTCACGGATGGTTATCATGACTGAATGATGACTTCCGGTGGCGGCATAAGTCACTTATGATGAAGCGGAACAGATTTTTTGCATGGGGATCATATGAAGAACTGGAACGCGACGCATACAAAAGAACTGAAAAAATGGTTTAACCTTGATAACTACAGGAAATTTGAAGAGCTGCCGTTGATCCTGTTGTACCACGAACTCCTGGCCAGGACCTTCTTTTTTAAAACGCCACCTGAAGGTAACGAAGAATTCTTTATCGGGATCAACCGTAACAAAATCTGTAACGGCAACCCTTTTCTGGTCCCTCCGGAGCGGTTGGGTGATCTGGACCCGTTCTATCGCCTCTTTCAGCCTCCTCATCTGGTATTGCCAACAGTAGACCGGATCGCGCTGTTGAGTATTGTCTTAATGCAGCGTGGGATCTTTTCCTGGCAGGGATACAATGAATATGGAATAAACGAATATTTTGAAGACACATCCGTTGGTGATGCTGTTCCGGATCTTTTTGACCGGACGGTCATGTTTGAAGTCGATTTAGCCAGCGGTACGGATGAGGAAATAGCGGAATCACTGAAATCAGTGTTACCACAGTGGCGCAGGGTGAAACATATTGCGCCGGATCCCCTCGAAGCCATCCGGTTCGGGTATGGCACGATCAAAAAAATCATCAACAACCGTATCATTCCGATGCTTGATATTCTTGCCTGGGCGAAGGAGCAGGATGTTCGTATCTCAGACGGCTGGCTGTCACGACTGCTGTACTCTCTGGATGATGAAGAGGTGCGGTATGATGACCAGATAAAGGACACGGATCGACCGCTGGCAATGAAAGCGACGACAACCGATTTTATCAGGCAGTTTCATTTTTTTATGAACAAAAACAGTCATCTGAAGGATATGGCCGTTTCGGATGTGCTTAAGCTGGCCGCGCGTGACCAGAATTAGTCTGCCAGTGATGCCATAACAGGGGAATTTCGGGGCCACGAAATTCCCTGATACTGACTGCGCCGGTTTTCCGGCAGGCCGGTTTATCCGGAAAACGGCCTGTCTGCCTGTCTGAAGCTCCCTCCTTTTTATTTTCGTTCTCCCGTATTGTTCTCCTCACTGACGCAACAATGAGGAAAACAATATGAAAAATCAAACTCTCCGCCTGCTCCGTCTTCCTGAAGTGCTGAATAAAACAGGCTATGGCAGGGCCTGGATTTATCGTCTTATCCGGGAAGGGCGTTTTCCCCGGCCGGTTAAAACAGGAAGCCGATCCATTGCTTTTATTGAAAGTGAAGTCGATGCGTGGATCCAGTCCGTCATTGACCGTTCACGTCAGCAGGCAGCCTGACTCCGGAGCATTTTTATGAAAAACGACAACTCAGATTATAAAAATAGCCGTTGCTATTCAGGGGAAGCAAGGGCACCACCTGAATGGCGACAACAGTCCTGAAAAATCAGAATATATACGCAGTCATGACACCCGTAAATAATAAATGAACCTGAAAACGATATAAATACTCAGGTTTAAAATAAATAAGTACAGGAGAATAAAAATGAATATTTCCATTTCCGTTTCACAAGGTAAAGAGTTTGTTTGTGCATTTGTTACTTCGCAGGAGAATCTCGATAAGGCTGCTGAGGAATATCGGGATTATTCAGTGTCGGATGGAGACGCCAGTTTCCTGCAGACCCTTATTTTTATATTGTTTTCTGTAGCGTATGAAGATGGTACAGAAATTACAACAGACACGGATGTGGCGAAATATATCGCACATCTGGTCAATGAAAAAAATGCTGGCGGAAAAAAGAAGTGATTTTTTCCTGAGAAAGACAGGGCGGCTACAGAGAAAAATGTCTGCTGCCCCTGTTTTACGACGTAGATGGTTCCGTCAGGACAAACCGATGTCAGCTATAAAGATATTCTTCGTCATTGCACTGTGCAGGCTGAATAGACTAGCCCCCTGGATCTCCAGACAGCTTGTATCATTTAAATAAGTGATAGCCTTAATACTGGTTTTTAGACTGGTCGTTGGAGGCTGGATGAATAAATATCTGATTTTGCCTGGTTTAAGCAGATGACTGTGATGCATACAGATAAAAATAACCTTACCCGACAGCAAAGGAGATTTAATATGGTTAACGAATTTACGGTTCCGGATGATAAAACTTATGTCTGCACCTTCATTGCCTCCCCGGATGATATGAAGGAAGCGATTGAATCCTGCCGGAAGTACTTAAACCGTGAAGAAGAAACTGAATTTTCGAATATTTTTATGTTTATGCTGTATGGTCTGTTGAAGTATAGCGATACGGAAATAACCATCAACGCAGAGCTGCAGGAATGTCTGGAATCCCTCGTCAATGAGAAACAGTCCCGGAGATGAAAACGTCATTGACGAGTCCTTCCCGGGCAGGACTGGCCTGGATTTTACCGAAGTTCTGTCAGTCGGCATCAGCAGACCGGATCATTCCTGAACAGGCAGTCCGGACGGGTCTTCCTGTCGTCGTAAAGTCTGACGGGGATTTGTTCTGCAGGAGACTCCCTTTCAGGGGGCAATCTGAAGAACAACGGGTTTTGGTTGATTTTTCGGTTCTGACTTTATGTATACGCTTTTTGCCCCGTAGATTTGGTACCGGATAAAGCAGAATGATGGCCAGGAAACTGCCGGAAGCGCCAACAACCTGATGGAACATTTCCTCAGATACCTGAAAAATGGATGGATGCCGGCACTGATGGTGCGGGAACTCCAGCAAAGCCGTCCCTCCGAATCATGGGTTGTATCACAGGTGCTGACAGAGACAGCAGATTCCACGGTTCTGTAACGGTGGATTACCCTCAAATAAGCCGGAAAACCAGCACTCATAACGCGGTGCGCTGGAGCAGCCACGGCAATGAAACCAGGATTAATCTTAATATATGAGAAATAACTTAAAAAATCCGGATAAGGACTTGCTCTGTGCTACAGGGCTGGTAGGGTCCACTAAGGGTAGTATGTAAGAACTGCGATAATAAGAACCGCCTCACTCTGAATTGCCCCCGGGCCGGGGGCTTTTTTTTCAGAATGCCTTCTCCTGAGGTGTTCTTCCGGTGTTGCAGGCATTATCCAGAGGGCTGAAATTTACACCGTACTCCAGATCTCATATTATGTTGCTCAGTAAAAAATAAATTTCAGAAATATATATCTGACAAGCGGAAACGAAAAGACGATTGTCCGGTAGTGCTGTCATTCCTGTCGCGTTCGCAGGAATATATACTGTGTAAAATGTTACAGTGATATCAGGCAGAAATACTGCAAAGTTGATCAGCAAAAATATCATCATTATGATTCCTGGCAACTGCCATGCTGAAAATCTTCATCCCAGGATTTTTCCTAAAAGGATATTGTAAGGGGTTGCCATATATTCCTCGTCTGGTAGGGTTTCTCCTCTTCAGGATATGCCAGACAGAAATATGAGATAATACTCGCTGAACAAGAATATATTTTCATGAATGGAGTAATGTATGACTGAAAATGAGAAGCGTCTGCGTGGCAAACGTATCCGGGTGGCAGCAGCAGAAATGCGTTATCAAAAAGCGTGCTCAAT
This sequence comes from Citrobacter sp. Cb004, assembly GCF_030337065.1. Lineage (NCBI taxonomy): Bacteria > Pseudomonadati > Pseudomonadota > Gammaproteobacteria > Enterobacterales > Enterobacteriaceae > Citrobacter > Citrobacter sp. Cb004. The sequence continues at coordinate 284,371 of NZ_JAOWCH010000071.1, forward strand.
GCCGGCTGTTCCCGGGCGTCACCTGACAGTGATGCGGCTCGAAATTGAGCGGATGAAGACGGACCTGGATGATGCTGCCCGGGCCAGCAAACGCAGGGATGAGTACACGTAATACATCTGTATTATTATTTCCGGATGCCTTAATTAGTGGCTGTTTCAAATATAAAAATGCCCCGACTTTAGCTGTCTGAGTTTGTTTATCGTCATCCTGGTTCATCCGTCAGGATATTTCCTCGCTCCATCGCTGTCTGTAACTTTAAGGTTTAATGCACTATTCGATAAACATTCCACAGCATAGCACACCATAGCATGCCAGTTCTTGTCGCGATCATTTTGCTACCATACCGTGCTGTAAATTCTTTGTGGGCGAGTCTGCGGTGATAAGGGGTTATCACTGACGCAGGTGCGTCAGTCAGAATGGGATATCGTCTGCAGGTGCAATCTTTCTGGTTTTTCCGGTCGTCTTTGTTCTTCTTCCTGAATGATAAAGACTGAAGGCATTGTCAAAATCCTCAGTCTCTGCCCTGGATTTCCTGAACTTATCCATCTGCTCTGCATTAAAGCGGTGAGGAATACCTTTTACACATAAATTCGAATTCAGGTAAACATGACCATCAGGAGCATCCCTGAGCAGTATTTTTTTGTCAAAGAGCTCCCTGAATGCACGTGAAACATTGGATTTACACAGTCCAAGTTCTCCGGCAATTTTTGCCTGTGAAAAATTCACCAGAATGTTCCCGTAATCAAGGACTGAAAAGAGATAGATAACAATTTTAAACGACGTGGGAGTCAGTTTCATTCTGGCGAGTGTGGCAATGTTACCTTTGAATATCAGAGAAAAGTCGTCGCGAAAGGACGTCTTTTTGTGCGTGCTGGTTTTGACACTGATTTCTTCTAATTCTTCAGGGCTGACGTCAAGGGCTTTTGCGATAACGGCTTTTTGTTGTTTGGTTAAAATGATATTTGTGTCTGACATAATGCCTCCTTTTTATTATTGTGATATCACTTATGGCATATTAAAAATTATTGTCAATGGTATTTTTAATGAAATGTAATTATTTTTTTAAAGTTTTTATCTGACAGGGATATCAGGCTGAAACAGGACAGGTTATGAGAGTTATTACGAAGAGGGGTAAGTTTTACCATCACCTGTTATGAGATGAATAATTTTTGGTGGTGAACTTCATAATCATGGTGGTGTGATAATGCATTGATTTGGTTTGGTTATTTTCCATTTCGTTTTGCAAGATAAAAGAATAATAAAGAAACAAGAAACCACAGCTTCGCACCTGATTGCCATAAAGTTCACATGTGTACTCTATGATAAGCACGGTTATTGCTGGTTTGCTTCCTGTTTTATTCTTTCTTTTAATGAAGCCCGCGCCACCTGCATGTTGCGCCACCGGGCTTCAGTACGTTGCTGCTGTGTTTTACATACTGAATGTAATACGCTTCGCGCAGGTCGTCTGATATCAGTGATTTACCGGCAGTCAGAATACGGCTCACGCCGGAAACCCACCGGAAAAACACGGGTACCTTCAGCGGGTGAGTGCTGTGGGCACTCAGCGGCGCTGCATGTGATTTTTATCAGAAGGGCTTTGTCTTTGGGAGAAAAAGTTAAATGTCATGTCTGTCCGGAGTCATGGGCGGAAGCCGGTGCAAAGCACCCTGTTAAAAATATTCCTGAGGTTTTTTATCTGAACAAAGGAAATGACACTACAGGCGAAAGAAAATATCCATCTGTTTATTTTCCCTGAATTATCCTGACAGCGTCAGTTGCCGGAGTTTCTTTTGATAAAAAACATTTCTTTCTCAGGAGGATGAAATTATTTTCGCGGATGTATTGATTTTATATCCAGACCTGATAGTACTTAATTATAAAAACTAAAAAAGGAGTGAATTATGCGTAATGACGGCACCCTGTCGCAGGAAGAGAAATTTATACTGATTATTGATAAATATATTACCCGGCATCCTGAACAGGCTAAAAATAATGAATTCTACCGTAAATTCTATATGTTGTTCGTCGGTTATCACCTGAAGTATTTTTATGCACGGTCGCAGTACAGCAATTCGTGTTTTCACGTGGATAATATCATGCAGATGTTTATCGGTGTTGTATCCCGTCTCAACGGCAACCTGCTCAGACAGCTCGCCAACAGCGGCCCACTGCTTCAGTCCCTTAACTCGCTTGTGAGCTATATTTCAAAAGACCCTGATGAGGCTGAGCGCATCTATGCTGATTTACTGGCACAGTATGAGAGAGGGCGTATCTCGCGTTCGATGGCATACACACCACCACGTCCAGGCGGCAGGAAAAGACTGTGAGGCTTCGGGAGGGTTAAGGACAATACAGCGCGATGGCGACGTCGTATCATCCACAACTGTCAACATCTCACTGCGTTGTCCTGTTCGTGGCGCTGCGCCGGATCCGGGCACAAAAAAACAGGAGCCTGTCATCCGGCATCCTGCCCGGGACGGGTTTTTTTGCGGTCTTACCTGTCAACGACCTGCCAGCCATCATCTGTTCTGACCAGCGTGACAGCAGCGGTACGTTTCTCGTTGTCGACGACTGCAGTGACGTTGCACTTATAGCTTTTATCCGACTCTTTGACACAGTCGTGTTTTTTGACGGAGTTTAACGTCCGCAGTGCATCTTTCGGGACATCTTTACCTGCTATGGATTTAACGATGGCATTCGTCTGCTCCACGACCTTATTCATCGCAGTGTAAATATCCTGCTCAGACGGTTCACTGTTACACCCGCTGAGGAAAAAAATGGAAGCAACGAGTGTGGTAAAAGCATATGTTTTCATAAATTCATTCCTGGGTGTAAGGGGATTTACTGAATAAGACCGGTTTTCATCCTGGTGTTGTTTTCAGAGAATGTCCACTTACTAACCGTTCCGCCTTTAAATTCGATTTCCAGCGTTCTGGCCTGCGACTGTGAACCCCCCGTCAGCAGTCCAACAACGGGAATGAATGTGGTGGCATCAAACTGGTTGTTATTCATAAAATAAGTCCATTCTTCATTACCACTGTCCAGCGTGGTTCTGGTATCCGGTTCACCCAGTTCGGTAATGATTTCTGATTTGGTGGTTTTATTTTTGATGATTTTCGACTGCAGACTTTGTGATGTTTCGTTTTTGAGTCGCTGATTGCCTGATGTTGAGCAACCAGAAGTAAGAAAAACGGAAATAACAAATACAGAAGCAATGAGTCTGTTCATAAACGCTCTCATTTTAATGTGTTATAAAGTGTGAAATTAATTTCGTTGTATAAACACAACCCGGTCTGCATAGACCTTTTTTATTTTGTATATAAGAAAAATACAGCTTACGAAAAACGTAATGACTGCGACAGGCGTGCTTCCGGTCCATGAAAAGGCTAGCCAGCTGAGACCGAATGCGACGAAGGGAAACAGTAATGCCACGCTGGCCGGACTTTCACCGTAAACCACTTTTGAATGCCATCCGGTGCAAATTTTAACGCCGTAGGGACTTTCTTTAAAACAAAAGGGGCACTGAACGGTCTGGTTACTCATTGCGACTCCCTGGCCTGATTTAAGGTGATGTCTTTCAGAGGATTTTCGATGAATGAACCGCTTTAGTAAAATTGCTTGTACCGATCGATGGATCTTTTGCGATAGGTTATAACTATCATAACTATATTATCGATCTGTATAAACGATCAATATTTTATTGACTGTCACTGGTTTATGGACTAGCCCACCTGTGGTGGGCGACAGTGATTGTTTCTAACCGATTGTTCCTTAAGTGGATTGTTTGCCCTGAAATAATCCGGTGTCAGAAGGTGCAAATGCCAAATCTGGCGGAAAGGGTGTGCTGTGGCATGCAACAGAGACTGGCCCCGGCGCCTGAGAAGCGTCACAAGATGGTTGAGCACGACAAGCCAGGCATGCAGACGACGCTGGCGGGGTATCTGACGGGCTGTATTGTGCAGTTTGTTCCTGAGCTGAATGACATCCACTGTTTCCTGTTGCCTTTCCTGACGAATTTTTTCTTCAAGCTGAAGGATTTTCTCCAGAATGGTTTCCCGGTTTACCGCCTGTTCTTCAGGTTCGTATGCTGGCACTGGCACTGGCACTGGCACTGGCACTGATGCGGGAGCTGGCTTTTGCTCCCTTTCCAGCAGGAGCAGGTGTTCGGGTGAATAATCAATCAGCGTTTGCAGAGAAGACCAGCCATACTTTTTACCGAGCTGAGAGGCTTTAAAGGCAATGCCCTGGTACTGAAAAGAAAACCCGTTCATTTTTCCCGTCGACGCGATATTAGGTTTGCAGGTCACGCCAGCCTGTTGCAGCAGTCGGACAAAGGTCAGTAAATCGGGGCGGTCGGTTAAAACATTATCAATCAGACCCTGCAGGGCAGACCTGGGGCAGGGCGTTGCCGTTCGTTCCGCCATCTTCAGCTCATTGCGGGAAGGCTTACCTTTATCCCTGCGACGGCTGCCTGTGGCGGGTGTCGTTTCAGTGAGCCCGTGCACGCGTTCCAGCTCGCTGATAATCCGGGTACTGATAAGATTTTCATTTTTTCCCAGGTACAGCTTTCCAACGGCCAGGTTAATGCGACTGGCAATAATATGGATATGCTGCCCGTCGGTATCGTCATGCAGGATATAACAACGCAGGTGTGTTTCCGTGAACCCCATCCGGGCCATGTAATCGTCAGCAAATGCGGTCCATTTTCTGACGGAGAGTGTTTCTCCCTCTGGCAGGCGAAGTGAATTATGCCAGACGGGTCTGGCAACATCAGGTCGTAGCTGCCCGGCGTGTTCAAACTCACTGATGAGTTCTGCAGCTGTACTGCCGGTCATATTGCCACCAGTAACATAAGGCGTGACCTTGTGATGAGTGCCAGGCTTCAGACTGTAGAAAACCACGCCTGCGAACTGTTTACCCCTTTTTATTTTCTGCATGCCTTTCATCGGTCTGACTCCGGAAGGAGGAGGGGAGGAGATGCTCACGAAGCAGATGTATTTGTCTGCGGAGGGCAAAGAGTTCGGTACGTGTGAGTTCGCTGTCAGGGCTTTTGCTGCAGAGATGCTCTGACAGGTGATTTAAATCCTGCGAAAGCCTGCCGAGTTTAATCCATGCCTCACGGTTTATTTCAGGCAGTACCGGCGGGAGCTTGTTCAGGGAAGCCATTCTCAGCCATTCACCTTTCTTATACTGGCCTCTTTTACTGTCGAGAATAATTAATTCTTTTTTATTTAATCTGACGCTGACGCAGTGGGTTCGTCTCTCATTGTGTGGAAGTTTGTCCGTATAAAATTTTCCGCGCCTTGTCACCCTGGTTATGTCATCGTCATTATTTATGTTGTTATTCATGTTCATCCTTATTTCATATGCTGTATGATTACAGATAACGGATGAAATAAATAAGTCAAGCTGTTGCAGTGCAAATAATAAAATTAATCAGTAAATGATAAAATGAGTAAGCCATTTGTCAGAAAACTTACTCGTCAGGACTTATCCGGTTATTTATCATGAATGGAATCTTTCAGGCCGGACAGGGAATGATTAACGCAGAAATTTCATATTCTTTTTCTCTTCGGTACCGGGGTGAGTTCAGGTTTCATGACCCTGAATAAGTCCTTTTTCTCTCTTCCTGCTATATAATCAAAGACTTTATCAGAATCGGCACGTTTTCTCAGAATGTCGTCATCCATTCTGATACCATTCCGGATAAACCATTTGATGATTTCAAAACCGGTATAGCTGCAAATATGTTTATTTTTATCATTATAAAAATGAACATGACTGATGTCCGTGTATGTTTTTAATTTCCCGAAAAATTCTTTCATATCTTTTACATACAGAGAAAGGGTACAGTGTTCAGCAATGGTAAAGTTAAGTCCTTTCTGATGAAGTAAAGCTATCAGGGATAACCCTTCAGCAGAAAGATGCCTGAACAGAATGGGGGTGTTATCTGTCCTGTCGATATGACGAGTGACAGCGCTTAATTTATAATCATACACAATCCCTTTTCTGTCTGGCAGGTGCAGTGCAGTGTTACCGTCATTATCCCTGTGGTTAAGGTCACAACCCGCATTTACCCAGTAATCAAGACTGTCATGCCTGAACAACCGGTAAAGAAGCGTTTGTCCGTCATTATCTGTACTGTTAACATCCACCCCGGCTTTAATGAGAATGGCGGAACATTCTTCATTATGCCACTGATGGAAAAGGCAGGTCTCTCCCCGGTTATTTACATGGTGAATATTAATGCCGGAGTCGATTAACAGTCTGAGTATTTCCGGCGTTGTTCCACGAAACAGAACCGTATTGCCGTGACTGTCTGTATGGTTCAGGTTTATTCCCGCTTCAATCATGGCCTCAATCGCACTGAAGTGATAGTTATAAAATAACGCATTTTTACCTGACTGGTCCAGCGCGTTAATATCGATTCCTGCTGCAATGCAGTCCAGGACGTCTTTTTTTGTTTTACTGAAAAATAAACTGTTAACTGTATGATTATTCACAGGCGCTCTCCTTTCTTAAGCTGTATTTTTTATAAGTGTCAGGATTGTGTCCATAATCTTTTATCCTTACGATATCGTCACGGACGCCTGAAACATAATGAAGATAAAAATCCTGTACTTCATTGTGCTTTTCGGTGAATTCAGACAGGTAAGGATTATACAATCTGCAGAGTTCTGTATTATTTTTTGTTTTAACAGGATAACTGGTCAGTGTCGGGTGACAGTGTTTTTTCATTCTTATTCTCCTTTTTTGTTTTTATGAGAATAATATATATTATTAAGTTGATATAAATCAAATTTATTTTTAAATTAAAGCTTATATGATGGATTTGTATTTGTTATGTTGTTTTAATATAATGCCTTTCATAATAAATGGTTTAATTTAACAAAAGTAATGTATTTGCTGTGGAATAAAATGGTGTTGTTTTGCTTGAGTGTGCAAAAAATATACCGGTCAACATTGTCGTATTAAATAAAGATGCTCTTTTTAAAGACCGGATGTAGCGAAAAATGAATTGCCATGGCTGATTCAGACATCTCTGGAACGCTGATAATATTGATGTTTATATTCCCCTGGTGACAGCTGAACACCCGAACGATAATGCAGAGTGCACGCAGACCTTGTCCTCAGCCAACGAAACTGAACTGACTGTATTTCATCGAAGTTTTTATTCAGTACAGTGATACGGGCGAGGTAATCCTGAGACATCGCCACTTTTATGACGCGGCCATGATTTTTTCAACGTTGTTAGCGAGTTAAGGCGAGATGTTTTTGGCTGGCGTCACTCCAGTTTATCAGGCAGAATTACCAGCTGTGACAGAGTAATGGTCACCTTTCCATCGCGCACTGCAGGCCCGACGAACCACCATTCCTTAATGAGGGGGAGACCATCTCATCACTTACAAAAAGTCGGCGTTACGAATCGCATATTCAGTTTCGTAAAGTGGAGTCCGATGCCAGAAAAACATTGACCTTAAAGAGCATTGATGGGTTGAAGAGAGAATATATCGTTGGATGAACTTCTTCGATACTGATCCGTTGGGAGAAAAAGGTCGAAAACTATGAAGCGATGCTACATTTAACCTGCGGCATCATTGTCTGCAAAAAAATCCTGTTGGGACAGGATTTAAAATATATAGATTAAAATGGTATTAATTTATATATGGATTAATACCACATTTAATAAAGTTTGCACAAAAAACAAGATCCGACCAAAGAGGTAGCGGTGTTGGTTGCAGGAGCCCGGGACGACAGGAAATCGAAGAGCAGTAAAAGCAGACGTGATCATAGCATAAGCAGTGTCTCTATTATGAAAAATAAAGTGTCCCCGACTGTTGGCACAGTATGGAAAGTTATTGATCTGGCAATGAAAGATATCAACCGATGGAATTTAATTAGCAAAAACTGGAGAGTGCAGATAAGTTACATTTTCGAGTTCGGTGACCATATGAGTGATTAATACAGTGGCAGTTACACAGAATTGTTTACCTGTTCCTATAGGAACAGATCCCTTGAGCGTTTAACATTCATTTTTTTAAAGAATTAAGGATGTGACTGTGAATCGTCTTTGGGTCACGCCCCAGGTTCAGTGCAATCCTCTTTCTACTGATATTATTCAGGTATAATACTATAATTTTTGCTTCGAGAGGGGTAATAGTTGTGGATGTGTCATAGTGATTAATATCTGTTCTGGATATATAACGCAGTATCGCATTTTGGAATTCTATGATTTTAAAACCAATCTCATCATAAGTTCCTCCGATATATTCTACTGTCCGCTTGACAACATCAGATTGTTTGTTTAAGGAAATAAAATGTACGCCTGCATGATGGTATACCATACGAATTTTAAAAATGTAGCACAAAGAGGAGATAGTATTTCTTTCGGATAATATGGCGTAAATGTTACAGGATGATGCTATATATTGAGAGTCAGCAATGTTATTCACTTTTATAAATTTAAAAATACTATCTGGAGCAATGTGTTCAATGCATTCCCGGACGTAGTTATTTTCATAGATAATAATTATTTTATCGGGTTCTATTGTTATCATGAAGTTATCCTGTGTTTTTCTGATACTAAAATTATGAGTTCATCACTGAAAAATATCAAGTATGACAAACGTTATGCAGGACTGATAGATTCCTGATTGTAATGGATTGATATTGTTGTTTTTTTTGAATGAAAAGAGATGTTTCTGGTTATTGTATACAGCGAACACAATGTTGTTAAAAATACCGGTTATACAGAAAAATATGCATTAGCAGGCCGGTGTGAATAATTGGTATGCTACCAGATAATCAGTAACCTGATACTCATTCCATGAACCTTCTAGATTAGCCCCTTGAATCTCCAGACACATCGTGTCACTTATTAAGGGATAGTTTTAATACTAGTTTTTAGACTGGTTGTTGGAGATACTGTGAACACCTGCAACTATCTCAGTAACTGATATTTTTTCTTGCTGCAGGATTACAGACATAACAACCACAGCACCATCCGGCACTGTGGTTTTTCTTCAGACCTGCAGTTACGCTATTCACGTCTCATGCTGTGACGCATCAAACATCTTTCTGTAGCGGTTTACTGAATTTGGCCACCTGAACAGAGGTGATATGCTCATCTCAGAACAACACATGTGCTCCAATGAAAAGAAGAAATTTTAGTCCTGAATTCAAACGCGAATCTGCTCAGTTGGTTGTCGATCAAAACTACACCGTCTCTGATGCCGCTAAGGCTATGGATGTCGGTCTTTCCACGATGACAAAATGGGTCAAGCAACTTCGTGAAGAGCGTCAGGGCAAAACATCAAAAGCCTCTCCGATAACACCGGAACAAATCGAAATTCGTGAACTGAAGAAAAAGCTACAACGTATTGAAATGGAAAACGAAATATTAAAAAAGGCTACTGTAGATTCAATTGGTCAACGCAACAGTCATGTGAAAACATGTAGTTGCGGAGGATTGTTGGATGAGACGGACATTTACAGCAAAGGAAAAAACATCTGTTTTTGAACTGTGGAAGAACGGAAAAGGCTTCAGTGAGATAGCTAATATCCTGGGCTCGAAACCAGGAACCATCTTCACGATGTTAAGAGATACTGGTGGCATAAAACCCAATGAGCGCAAGCGAGCTGTTGCTCACCTGACGCTGTCTGAGCGCGAGGAAATACGAGCCGGTCTGTCAGCTAAAATGAGCATTCGAGCCATCGCTACAATGCTGAATCGTAGCCCTTCGACAATCTCACGTGAAGTTCAGCGTAATCGTGGCAGGCGCTATTACAAAGCCGTTGATGCGAATAACCGGGCCAACAGAATGGCTAAAAGACCAAAACCATGCTTACTGGATCAGAATATGCCGTTGCGAGAGCTTGTTCTGGAAAAGCTTGAGATGAAGTGGTCCCCAGAGCAAATATCAGGATGGTTAAGGCGAGCGAAGCCGCGTCAAAAAACACTACGAATATCACCTGAGACAATTTATAAGACGCTTTACTTTCGTAGTCGTGAAGCGCTACACCACCTGAACGTACAGCATCTGCGCCGATCGCACAGCCTCCGTCATGGCCGGCGCCATACTCGCAAAGGTGAAAGAGGCACTATCAACATAGTGAACGGAACGCCAATCCACGAACGTTCCCGGCATATCGATAACAGACGCTCTCTGGGACACTGGGAAGGCGATTTAGTCTCGGGTACAAAAAACTCCCATATAGCCACACTTGTAGACCGAAAATCACGTTATACGATCATCCTGAGACTCAGGGGCAAAGACGCTTTATCAGTGAATCAGGCTCTTACAGATAAATTCCTGAGCTTACCTCCTGAACTCCGGCGATCACTGACATGGGACAGAGGAATGGAACTGGCCAGACATCTGGAATTTACTGGCAGCACAGGAGTTAAAGTTTACTTCTGCGATCCTCAGAGCCCCTGGCAGCGGGGAACAAACGAGAACACTAATGGGCTAATCCGACAGTACTTTCCCAAAAAGACATGCCTTGCCCAATATACTCAACATGAGCTGGATCAGGTTGCAGCTCAGCTAAACAACAGACCGAGAAAGACACTGAAGTTCAAAACACCTAAAGAGATAATTGAAAGGGGTGTTGCGTTGACAGATTGAATCTACAGCGGCTTTTTTTAATATGTCCCGTTCGTCGGTAACCCGCTTCAGCTCTTTCTGGAGACGGCGGATCTCGGCCTGAGCATCTGACTGTTCTTTATTAGTGGAAGAATCCGGACCGTACTTCTTTATCCAGGAGTAAAGGCTGTGGGTGGTGATATCGAGACGTGTTGCAACGCTGGCAACAGAATAACCGCGATCAACAACCTGTTTGACTGCTTCAATTTTAAACTCTTCGGGATAACGCTTACCGCTCATGGGCACCTCTCTTTAAGTCATCTTAAATGACTCTGAGGTGTCTGTTAAACCTGTGGCGATTCAC
>NZ_JAOWCH010000002.1:0-254 GCF_030337065.1 Citrobacter sp. Cb004
CAGCCGGGTAATGATAAACCACGTCTGTTTCGTCTGGTCGATGCAGAAGGTTTGATCAACCGCATGGGGTTTAATAACCTCGGGGTTGATAACCTGGTTGAGAACGTTAAAAAATCGCATTTTGACGGTATTCTGGGGATTAATATTGGTAAGAATAAAGATACTCCGGTAGAGAACGGCAAAGATGACTATCTGATTTGTATGGAAAAAGTCTATGCTTATGCTGGTTATATCGCGATTAATATCTCTTCACC
>NZ_JAOWCH010000003.1:0-710 GCF_030337065.1 Citrobacter sp. Cb004
TCCCTCTCAGATGGAAAAAATACAGGCTACTGAACTCTTCAGCCAGACACTTACGCAACCCGTCAGCCGAGTTAGAGTCAATATAGCCACCATTAGTCACAAAACCGATTACACCTTGCTCACCGATACGGTCACTCGCCCAGCGAATAGCTCGAATATAGGAGTCATAGAGTGCATTCTTGTTGGTCGCAGTGGTACAAGCGGCATACGTCTCTGCAATCCGCTTATCGAGCATCGGATATTTTACATTCTGGTTATTATCGTTCGCCGATTCCTGACCGGATGAGTAAGGCGGATTCCCGATAATCACCCGAATATCCAGAGCCTTCTGCCGTTTACGACGTTCACTGTTATCTACCAGAACCTCACTGACCAGGTCATCTTTCTCATACATTTCAAAGGTGTCAGTCAGACAAATCCCTTCAAATGGCGTGTACTCTGATTCTTCCGTGATGCTGTGATACACCGCCTCAATATTAATGGCGGCAATGTAATAGGCTAACAAGACGATTTCGTTGGCATGGATTTCATTTTTAAACTTGTAAGCCAGTTTATCTGACGGGATAAGACCACTTTGCAGCAGGCGGGTGATAAACGTACCGGTTCCGGTGAACGGGTCAAGAATATGCACACCTTTGTCGGCGAGTGTTTGTCCGAACTCCTGTTTCAGCACGTCATTCACGCTGTGAATAATAAAATCAACCACCTCA